>CAZZNL010000359.1:0-1520 GCA_964655625.1 uncultured Pseudomonadales bacterium | reverse complement strand
AGTTGGCGCTGGATCGTATCATCATGCATTTGCGCGGACTGCCTGCTACCGATATCAGAAAATTGGCACGTCAATTGATTGCTGCAGACGGCGAAATCTCTCAAAGCGACCTGCCGTTAGTCAGCAAAGGGAAAATGCAGCTGCTCGACATGGAAGGTGTGTTGCAATACGAATACAGCACGGAATCTTTCGCGCAAGTCGGCGGACTCACACATTTGAAAAACTGGCTGGCCAAACGCCAACAGGCCTTTCTTACACCGGCGAATATGGTCGACACACCCAAAGGCATCTTGCTGCTCGGCGTGCAGGGCAGTGGCAAAAGCCTTGCCGCAAAAGCGGTGGCTGGATTGTGGGGGCTGCCTTTACTGCGCCTGGATTTTGGTGCGCTGTACAACAAATACTACGGCGAATCGGAAAGAAACTTGCGCGACTCGCTCAAGTTGGCCGACAGCATGGCTCCCTGCGTACTGTGGCTGGATGAAATTGAAAAAGGCATCGCAGGAAAGAACGATGATGATGGCACCAGCCAGCGTGTGCTTGGTACTTTTTTAACATGGCTGTCTGAAAGGCAGCGCCCTGTTTTTATCGTGGCAACTTCAAACAATATTGCCAATTTACCGACCGAGTTAATTCGTAAAGGTCGTCTCGATGAAATCTTTTTTGTCGACCTTCCAAAGCCTAAAGTGAGAGAAGAAATTTTTGCTATCCATCTCACCAAACGGAAGCACGACCCGGCTTTGTTTGATTTACCGATACTTGCTGCGGCATCCGAAGGTTTTTCTGGCGCAGAAATTGAACAAGCGATAGTGGCAGCCGCCTACTCCGCACAAGCTCAACAACAACAGCTGCAAACATCAGCAGTTTTGGATGAACTCTCACACACCAAACCCATTGCCATTGTGAAGGCAGAAAGCATCAACGCCTTGCGCGCTTGGGCAGAAGATCGCACCGTCTCTGCTGATTAAACAGATATTTCCTGTTAGTCAGGAAATAAAAAAGGGCATCAATTGATGCCCTTTTTGTAACAGCTTGCTGTCAGTTGCCGCTGGCGATTCTGCCGGAGATGATCTCCACAAAACCCACATCCTTGATATTCGTCAGCTTGGCAGGTTTGGCTGGGTTTTTCTGCACCCACATCTGCGTATCTGCTTTTGGCGCTGAAGTGATGATGTCGCTGTAACCATCCAAATTCACATCACCACCGTTTGCCAAGTAGAGCCCACGGTTATCTTTCGCACGCACACCCAACACGGGGTCATGGATAGACACGCCGGTTGCACCGTTCAACAAATACACAGCACCTGCATCTTTCAGCACTTTGCCTTTGGTTTTGCCCGGCGGCGGTGGCAGTGGCTTGTCGCGCCCCGGCGCACCGGCAACCACATCCGCTTGGCCATCGTTGTCGATGTCGCCACCCGCTGCCACGCTGTAGCCCAAGCGATCACCTGCAGCTTCACCATAACGGTGAGTAATCTGCGTGCAAGTGGCCGCCACAGAGCAATCGTAGGCATACACAGCAC
>CAZZNL010000358.1:0-1535 GCA_964655625.1 uncultured Pseudomonadales bacterium | reverse complement strand
GGAGAAGCGCATGGCAGTGTTCTTTGTGGCCTAACGCCTAGTTAAGCCGGGCCGGAACGGCCTCGGCTTGAACGATAAGTTAGAAGCTCATGCGCTTTAACATGAGGACACCATGCGAGTAGAAACGATAGGCAACGCCACGCTTTACAGCAGCGCAACTGCCGGTGGGCCAACCAAAATCACTAGTGAATACTTGCGTGTTGATGTCGACCGCAAATTCGCTGAAACGGACAAAACTGTTACCATTAAAACCCACGGCAGCGAATCCCATGCAACAGGTATGAAAGCGGATATCGATCGCCAACACATATTCTTACCCTCTCGCGTCAAGGAAATTCATGAAGTACGCCGCTAGACTCATCGCTGCCGGATTCGCACTTATCGCTGGCGTAGTATTTGCACTCCCTGAGGATCGCAATCAACCCATCGAAATTCAGGCCAACACGGCAGAGCACGATGCCAAAACAGGTGTCACCACCTATACCGGCAATGTCGATGTTCAACAAGGCAGTATTCATATAGGCGCCAGCTCTGTTGTGCTCAACAGCAAAGACAACAAATTGACACAAATTCACGCGACCGGCGGCCCTGCCACCTATCACCAGCAATTAACAGGGCCTGATGATGTTGTTGATGCACGCGGCAGCACCATCCATTTTGACGTCGCAAAAAATCTTATCACCCTGCAAGGCAACGCCAGCCTGAAACAATCCAGCGGCACGATCACTGGCGACAGAATCGAATACGACACACAAGCCGAGCGCGTAAAAGCACGCGCCGCTGAAGCCGGCAGCAGCGACAACAGCAGGCGCATTACCGTAGTTATTCCTCCTAGTAGCAACAACACAGCCGCCACCTCCGGCAATAAAAAAAATAATTCTCAAGTCAAATCCGAGAAGAAAAAACAGTGACCATCTCCAGCACACTCAGCGCCCGCCATCTGGGCAAAATCTACAAAAAACGCACTGTTGTTGACGATGTATCGCTGCAAGTGAGCAGCGGTGAAATCGTCGGACTGTTAGGCCCAAACGGCGCAGGCAAAACCACTTGTTTCTACATGATGGTAGGGCTGGTACCTGCAGATCGCGGCGAAATCTTTCTCAACGAAGAAAACATCACCCATCTTCCCATGCATAGCAGAGCGCAACGTGGCCTGGGCTACCTGCCGCAGGAAGCTTCCGTGTTCCGCAAACTCAGTGTGCGCAACAATATTCTTGCCATTTTAGAAACACGCAAAAATCTGAACCCATCTCAGCGTCTCGCACGCGCCGATGAACTGATGCAAGAATTGCACATTACACATATTGCAGACTCATTGGGCATGAGCCTTTCTGGCGGCGAACGCCGTCGTGTAGAAATTGCACGCGCGCTGGCGAGTGAGCCGCATTTTATTTTGCTGGATGAACCGTTTGCCGGTGTCGACCCCATTTCTGTCGCCGACATTAAACAAATCATCCATCACCTGCAGTCAAAAAATATTGGTGTACTGATTACCGACCACAACGTGCGAGAAACACTTTCCATCTGTCAGCGCG
>CAZZNL010000357.1:0-1541 GCA_964655625.1 uncultured Pseudomonadales bacterium | reverse complement strand
AGCCTGTTCTAGTATGTGCCGTCCTCAGGGAGACAGTACGCGCTTGCCGTTGAGAAAACGTGGTTGCCAGTAAGCGTCGTTAAGATTGTCCAGGCGTACACGGCCGCCGCTGCTGGGCGCATGCACGAAACGGCCGGCGCCGACATAGATTCCAGCATGGCTGGCTTGTCGCCAGCGACCCGTGGCAAAAACTACCACATCTCCTGTGTGCAGCTGTGACAAGGTGACGGTTGGATAGGGGCTGGCCTGCATGGCATTGACGGTGCGTGGCAGCGGAATACCGGCGCTGCTCTGGTACACGTAACCAATCAGTCCGCTGCAATCAAAACCGGAAGCCGGTGAGTCGCCACCGTAACGGTAAGGCTTGCCGACTTGCTGCATGGCGGTGAAGGCAATGTCATTGGCTAGTGGGGACGCGGACGTTTCATGCTCGCGCTGGCTGGAGCTGGAACAACCCGTCAGTAAGATTGCACACAAAAGGCAGACAATAAAAAGCCCGCAGGTAAAGCCGTTGTTCGCAGCAACTTCACAGTACAGGTGCTTTGTTGGCTCCATGTTAGCGCTCAATATTTTTCATGTGAATTTGAGCAGCTGCTCTTCATGGTGAGTGAAATCTCGCACGCAGCCTGCAGTGCGTACACCCTGCTCGATGTTGGGGCTGCTGTAGGTAAAGCAGGCGCCTCCCATGCCCTCTTTGCTGGCTAAGGCGGGTTCGCCTGCCATTTTTTCTACGTCAAAGAAGCGAGCCAGGGAAACAAAATAGCCTTTCTGGAGAGCAAAGGCCGCTTCCAGTTCATCCAGATCGTCGAAATGCTTGGTCGCCCATTTGCCGAAACCCAAATAAAAGGGATTGCCGGCAAATACTGCTGGTGCTGTCAATTGCAGATCGCGTGCCTGCCACTCAAAAATTTTCTCGCCATCGCGGTGAATGGTGCATACAGCATCGGCAGTATCCGTCTGATCGGTGATGGCAATATCCCATTGCCGCACGGCCTGTGAGCTGGCCGCGTGGCGTATGGCCATGATGGTGAGATCCAGCAAGTGTGTGCAATTGCTCGAAGGCGGCATATGGAAGTTCAGCTCGCGCAAACTGGCGTGAATGTTGGTGCCGATATAGCCCTTGATGGGCTCCACGGCACCGGGGCAGCTGGTGTAGGGAATGCGGCGTGTTTGTGCGTCGATGGCCGTTACCCGTTCACCGTCGTGCGTTACGGTCACGGTGAACCCGTGGTTGGTGTCTTCCAGTGCGCCGAATACGCTGTTCTCGCGCTGTTCCAGGCGGATGCGGCGGCGATAAACGCCGGTGCCGTAGTTTGGGTTGCGTGGGTAGTCTGGTAAGGCCATAGCGATATTCCGATAAATCAAACTTCCGCGACATTTTGTCGCATTTTTAGTGTGGAGCAGGATTTTTATACTGCGCCCCCTCCGCTGTGTGGTCGCGCTATTTCGTTGTTTAAGGAAATTTATGCTCAAGACACTGTTTTTATTTTACAGAAAGGAAATGTATTTGCCTGCTGTGGGCGTGATGGTTGGGTTGGGAT
>CAZZNL010000356.1:0-1542 GCA_964655625.1 uncultured Pseudomonadales bacterium | reverse complement strand
GCAAATGTTGGTCGCTGCTGTGCTGGCCATTTGGCTGCGCGCCAATCTCCCGATTGCCGTCGGACTAGTCTGGGTGTCCAACCCAGTCACCTCCCCCCCTATTCTGTATGCGGCGCTAAAAATCGGTTTGGTTTTTATTCCTGTCACAGTGGACTTTGATGTGGGAGCACTGCTCAGTCTGGATTGGGGTGATCGCAGTCTGATTGATGAAATTATCGGCATTCTGCATTTACTGAAAGAAGCTTGGCGCCCGATATTGCTGGGTTCATTTTTCATCGGCACTGCACTCGGTTTTTCTGGTTACTTTATCGTGCAGCTGTTCTGGCGCTGGCAAGTGACGCGCCACTGGAACACTCGACAACTCAAACGGCTTAAAAAGGACGGCATCTAAGGCACATGTCAAAAAAGCTGTTTGAAAAACTGACCAGCCAATCCGATGCCTTACGCAATAGCTCGGCACTGAAACCACTTAATCGTTACCTCCATGATGCCAACCTATGGCACTTGAATCGCCATAGTGTAGCCCGCGCTTTTTTTGCAGCATTTTTTATCAGCATCAGCTTGATGCTGTTTCCCTGTCACACCATTACCACCGCACTGCTCGCTGTATGGTTGCGCGCCAATTTGCCTATCTCGCTCAGCTTGGTGTGGCTGGTCAACCCGTTCACGATTCCACCACTGGCATACGCGGCCATTAAAATTGGCCTGATTGTTATGCCCGGCGTGCATACGCATGATGTCAAACAAGTACTCCACTTTGACTGGGGCAGCAACGCCACACTCATGCAAAAAATTGCTGACTTCTGGCAGGTTTTCGAGCGCGTTTGGGAACCGTTTATGCTCGGCTCGTTCACACTGGGCTTGCTGGTTGGTATCAGCAGTTACTTGATGATCCAATGGTTCTGGCGCTGGAGCGTCATTCGCAAATGGAACAAGCGACAACTCCTGCGCCTACAATCTTCGAGCCGATCATGATCGCAGCGCATCACCGCTTTTCTGTCGCACCGATGATTGATGTCACCGACAGGCATTTCCGCTATCTGGCGCGTTTGCTGTCAAAACACACCCTGTTATATACCGAAATGATAACTGCGCATGCGATTTTGCACGGTCAACGTGAGCGCCTGTTGGCATTTGATGGCAGTGAGCAACCCGTTGCGTTACAGCTCGGCGGTGCAGAACCTGCGCAATTGCGTGAGTGTAGCGCGATTGCCGAGCAATACTCTTACACTGAACTGAATCTGAATTGCGGCTGCCCCAGTGATCGCGTGCAAAGCGGCGCTTTTGGCGCTTGTTTGATGGCGCAGCCTGAACAAGTGCGCGACTGCTTGCGAGCGATGGCGGAAGGCAGTGCGTTGCCTGTTACCCTGAAATGTCGCACAGGCATCGATCAGCAAGACAACTTCAATGATTTTATGCACTTCATTGATTGTGCGACCGACAGCCCTTGCAACACAGTTATTGTTCACGCACGCAATGCTTGGCTGCAAGGCTTGAGCCCCAAAGAAAATCGCACGATTCCACCGTTAAACTATGATTATG
>CAZZNL010000355.1:0-1550 GCA_964655625.1 uncultured Pseudomonadales bacterium | reverse complement strand
ATACTGATTGACTGTCTTACAAAGAGATTAAAATCTCTCTCTAACACCGAGAAGTGCCCTCAGGCACTGGATTTTCCCAGTCGCCGAGTACCCTCTGGGTGCGACTTCTCGGTGTCAGCAGGGGATTTCAATCCCACCTCGTAAGACCTAGCAGCTTGTCATCTCTTCATCTCTTCTACTCTTCTACGTAAATGATCTTGCTGCCTTGCGGTTCAAATTGGATCGCGGTGGCGCGCAATTCAGGCAACGAAGCCTGAATTGCATGATGCCGCTCTGGTGGAGCGTAGAGCAGCAAAAAGCCGCCGCCACCAGCTCCGAGAATTTTGCCGCCCAATGCACCACGTTTACGCGCCATTTCGTACCAATCGTTGATGCGATCGCTAGAGATGCCCGACGCCAGACTTTGTTTGAGTAGCCAATTTTGATGCAGCACATCACCAAAGCCATCCAGATCGTTGCGTTGGAGCGCATCCCGAGCTTCTCCTGCCATACAGACCATTTGGGCAAGTGTTTTCCGTTTTGCCTCGTCCGAGTGCGTATTGGTCGATTGCTCTTTGAGGATGCTATCGGTCGAGCGAGTGATGCCGGTGTAGAGCATCAACAGGCGTTCATTGAGTAAGCGTTTGGTCTCTGGCTTGCAGATGATGGGATCGACAAAGACGCTGCCGTCGGGGTTAAACTGAATATATTGCATCCCGCCATAGGCTGCGATGTATTGATCTTGTTTGCCAATCGGCTTGGCACAGCGATTGATCTCGATTTCGCAGGCTTCGGCAGCAAGCCGTTCGGCCCCAACGGCCTGGCCTGTGTAGGCATAGAGCGCATTGAGCAGGCCAATGATATAGGTACTGGATGAACCTAAGCCAGTTCCTTGCGAAGGAATATCCGAAATCGAAGTGATCTCAATACCACCGTCGATGCCAACCATATGCAGCGCGTTGCGCACCAACTCATGTTTGATTTCCCACACATGATCGACCATTTCGGTGACTGAATAACTGACACGAAGTTTGCGGTCAAATTTCTTATTAACGGTAATGTAGATGTATTTGTCAATCGCTGTCGAAACTACTGCGCCAGGTTGATGCAGGTAATGGGCTGGCAAATCACTCCCGCCGCCGACAAAACTAACACGTAACGGAGTTCTGCTAATAATCATAATTCACGTTCATTTCTAGGTTGTTAGATTGATGTGCTGCACGAGGTAACATTTTTGCGATGTAGAAATGTTACCTCGTGACAACCGCTAGTCCATCTGCAAAATGTTTGACACAACTCATTGTTAACAGTGTAGCCCTTTGTTAACTTACAAGCTTCATAGCAAAGACAGATTTACTGCCGCCATTTAGCGGATATAGCTTACGTAAGGTGTGGCTTTAGCGAGAGTACTACGAATTGGTAAGGGAAACAGGGGCCGGGCAACCGAATATGGAACGACATGGGCTTATTGGACTAGCGCTTCGCTATTTGTGTGGAGTAGCGAAGTAATGCCTCAAAGGCTAAAGCTGGGCGATTGGGATCGCGCTCCGCTTGGCGACCTGTATTATAGG
>CAZZNL010000354.1:872-1592 GCA_964655625.1 uncultured Pseudomonadales bacterium | reverse complement strand
GAGCTGAATCGCGCGCAGCTCAGTGAGCTGGCAGTGAATGTAGGGAAAGCCCATGCAGCAGGGGGAGATAGCTCTGAATCCTCGTTGCTGAATCGCGCCACCAAATCCGCCAAGCCCTTTGGTATTGCCTTTAAGCGATTTCAGCCGCAGGATGAAAACGGTCTGCGTTTATGGATTGAAGGTGTAGAGTTCGATCAGTTGATGCGCTGGTTTGCCGCACTGGATCAACAACACATCCGCCTGGAGCAGATCGAAGTGAGTCGACAGCAGCAGGCGGGTGCAGCTGAGGCCAGAGTGCTGCTGTCATCGAGTCCCTGAGGGCAACGGAGAAGTGTCAGGCATCTGTCTGATATAAACATCGTGTTGCGTTAACGGGATATTGATGCCGGCTTGTGCAAACGCTTGTGCGATGGCGATACACAGGCGGCTGTTTACCTCGTTGGTAAATTCGCCGTTGTGTACCCAAACGCGCAATTCAAAGTCCATGCAGCCTGGGCTGAAGCGCAGTAGAAGCGCAGCTGGTTGTGGGTCTTCCATGATGTCGCGGTCATTTTTGGCAACTGTGAGCAGTGTGTCGATAACTTTTTGAGGGTCGGTATTGCTGGCTGCTTGAATGGGAATAATGATGCGACGTTTTTGATCAGAATGTGTCCACTTGATCACATGTGCAGAAACTAATATACCGTTGGGAACAATAACTTCCGCGCCAACTCCAGTGAG
>CAZZNL010000354.1:0-862 GCA_964655625.1 uncultured Pseudomonadales bacterium | reverse complement strand
CTGCAACGCATGCCGATATGTGTCACTCGACCATTGATGGTGTTGCACTGAATGGTGTCAGCCGGTTTGATGTTTTGCTCAAACAACAAAATCAGACCGGACGTAAAGTTATTGACGACATCCTGTAAACCAATGCCAATACCTACACCCAGTGCGCCGGCCATGATGGTGAGTTTTGACAAGTCGATACCGAGAATGCTGATAGCAAAAATAAAGCCACTCAGAATAATGCTGTAGTGCATTAAGGTACCGATAGCTTCCGGTGTGCCGCGCGCCATTCTTTTTCGATGCGCGATGTCTTCGGTCAAAATAAAACGCAAGATTTGCGAAAGTTTGAAAGAGAGCCAAATGGTTAAGCCAACAGTGAGAACATCGCTCACGGATACAGTGATGCTACCAATAGTTAAGCTCTTGGTCAGTATTTGCAGGGTGACATCAACCAGTCCATCCCAAAGAGCGAACTGAGCCAACATGAAGTGAATCCAGAACAATGAGCAGATGCTGGTTGCCAACTTGTTGATGTAGCGAATAAGTAATGATCGATTGTTGCTGATCAGGCGACTGGATTCGCTGCCGGGCTGATAGATGGCTGCTACGGCCAGGTCGATGATGGTGCCGGCAAGTACAACTAGAAAGAGGCCTGCATAAGTAGAGTAGGAAATGCCGGTAACTAGAAATTGTGCCAGTGTGGTGGCGCCGAAACTGCTGCCGATAATGGCAACCAAGGCGGCAAACAGCACCAGCCATATTGCTGCGCGCATTAAGCGCCACAGGGGCAGGCGTTTTTTATCCGATGCGGAAACGCGAACTAAGGCGTGAATGCAGCCCAAAAAACCAATGATAGCGCTGCTGAGTATCCACA
>CAZZNL010000353.1:987-1605 GCA_964655625.1 uncultured Pseudomonadales bacterium | reverse complement strand
CACCAAGGCAGGTGTACCGCTCAGATCACGGTTATTGTAATATTCACCCCGCCAATTCACCGCATCGGGCGAAGGTACATCGGGTACTGCTGCCTTCTGCCAGGATACCTTCGCCACTGCTGCGCCCAGATTATCATAGTACTCCACACGCAGCAGGTGATGTCCAGCCGTCAACGTCTTTTTGATCGTCCAGGTGCGCAGACCATGATCGTACCACTTGCTGATCAGCAGTTGGTCATCGATATAGAGGCGGATGCCGTCATCGCTGGAAATGCGAAACTCGTATTCCGCTTGATCAAAAAGTACATAACGCGTCCAGCGGGCCGCGAAACGATTTGCTGCCACCGTCGCATCCGGCGATCCGACACCCCAATCAAAGTTAATCTCAGCATCCTGCCGCTGCAACACAGGATCACCACGCAGCGTAAGATTGTTCCAATAGCTAGCTTGCCAGGCCGGATCGGATTGGGCGGCGCTCACTCGACCATTGTCCTGTGCAAACAGGGCTACAGGAAGCAGACTCAACAATAATACGATGATCAAGGCGGCATTTATGGCAAGAGGACAATGGAAATGGAATTTATCAAGAGCAAAATACGCTGTTACTGCGTCTGAAAC
>CAZZNL010000353.1:0-977 GCA_964655625.1 uncultured Pseudomonadales bacterium | reverse complement strand
CCACAATCAATCCAACGTTGATGGCGTGGGTGAGGGTAGACTGATATTTTTGCGCTATCAGGTGAGTAGTCACGGTTTGTGGTCCCCATTTTTGCACTTGCTTATCTTGTTTGTTTGTCAATCGCAACATAGTACAGTATCCTCACTTAGACGATTTTCGCATCGACTTTCAGGGCAACCTTTTTTCCTAAAACTATTGGTAACCATTTAGATCGAAAACATGACCAGGGCTTTTCATGGGTTGCGAGCATTCAGATACTCATGCAATTCATTTTAACCGTGAAGTGCCGGTCATGTGGGCTTAGGCTGATTTATTTGATGACGAAAATTCTTGACAGACAGAGCAAATTTTCTGAATCAAAGAAAAATCCGCCTTGATCCGCCAAATCAGCGTCATCCGCGTGCCGATCTTGTCGGTTTGAGGCGCAGCTTCGCTAGACAGTTACAACTATTTTATCACGTTTCATGCATGGTTCTGTACCTATGACGATGGTGTACGTTAAATTGTTCTGAATTTGGATTACGAACCAGGAGATTGTTATGGCACAGGTCGGGATCGACGAGGCGATGCGCATTCTGTTAGTGGGAGAATCTGAACCGACGCGCCAGGAACTGGAGGCGGCGCTTGTTAACCAGGTCGACCACTACAAGATTGACTGGGTAGCTCAGCCCGAACTGGCAGTGGTGCGTGCGCGCGACATTGCGCCGCACCTGATCCTGCTGGACAATGCGCTGGGCGACAATGATAGTGCCGCCTTGATCCGTCAATTGACCAGCGAGTTGGGTGATACGCCGATCCTGACGCTGATTGAGGGTGGCAATGTCGAACAGGCGCGCCGAACCGTATTGGCGGGAGCGCGTGGCTTTGTCAACAAACCGCTCGTCGGCGAGGATCTGATTGCGACCTTTAGCCAGTTGCTTTTACACGAACAGAACGTACAAGAACATGTTGCGCAGAAAGTAGCAGCCCGTGGCCG
>CAZZNL010000352.1:0-1610 GCA_964655625.1 uncultured Pseudomonadales bacterium | reverse complement strand
GTTCTAGTGCGCGCGAACTAAAGCGGGTGATGGCGGGATTGTTGCGGCTGCGCAGCAATTTCCAGTTGCCGTTGCGGGTGCGCTCCATGTCGCCGCTGATGCTGCCCTGCTTTTTATTGGGAACTTGGTCGCTTAGCGCGATATAAGTTTTATGAATTTGGCGCGACTCAAATAGTTGTGCCAGTTGCTGTGCGGCGATTTTATGGCGCGCAACGAGTAGTAGCCCGGAAGTAATGCGATCGAGTCGGTGTGCGGGGAAAAGCGTTTCATTGGGATATGCTGCTTGTAGCTGTGCAAAAAAACCGCTGCCCGATTCGCTGTGAAAGCTGATGTTGGCAGGCTTTTCGAACACAAAGAAATCTTCGTGTTCAAGGTGCGGTGTTATTCCCGCCGCCATGTAGTGCCTGCACGCGAATCTTCCAGCACAATGCCCTGTGCTTTGAGTGTGTCGCGAATCTCATCAGCTCGAGAAAATTGCTTGTCTTTTTTTGCCTGATTTCTCTCTGCAATGAGGGCTTCAATGGCTTCAGCGGATAAATCGCTTGCGCCGCCTGCTTGCAGGAATGTGTCGGGGTCAGCTTGCAAAATACCGAGAATGGCTCCCAGTGATTTCAGTTGTGTAGCCAGTTGTTGTGCGGTGGTGAGATTATTTTCAGCGCGCGCTGTGTTGATTTGTCTGGCCAGGTCAAACAGCACGGCGATGGCTTCCGGTGTGCCGAAGTCATCATCCATTACTTCGATAAAACGCGCGGCAGCAGGCAGCGCAGTATCCAGCTGTGATAAAGACAGCAATGGAATATCAGACAAGCCGCGCAGTGCGGTGTAAAAGCGCTCCAGTGCTCCGCGTGCTGTTTGCAGATTTTCTTCTGAATAGTTGATGGCGCTGCGATAGTGGCTGGCAAGCAATAAGTAGCGCACCACTTCAGGGTGGTACTGATCAAGAATTTCACGGATCGTGAAAAAATTGCCGAGAGATTTCGACATTTTTTCGTTGTTGACGCGCACCGCACCGGCGTGCATCCAGTAATTGGCGTAAGTCTTGCCTGTCGCAGCCTCCGATTGTGCAATTTCATTTTCGTGATGCGGAAAAGGCAGGTCTGGGCCGCCGCCGTGAATATCAAAAGATTCACCCAGGCAGCAGGTGGACATCGCCGAGCACTCAATATGCCAGCCGGGGCGTCCATCACCCCAGGGTGAAGGCCAGGAGACCTCGTTGGGTTTTGCTGCTTTCCACAGCGCGAAATCGCGCGGATCGCGTTTGGCTTCGTCCACTTCAATGCGTGCACCTGCCAGCAATTCTTCCGGATTTTTTCCGGATAGTTTGCCGTAGCCATGAAATTTTTCGACGATGTAATACACGTCGCCGTTACTGGCGTGGTAGGCGTAGCCCTTGTCGATCAGTTGTTGCGTCATGGCAATGATTTGATCAATGTGGGCTGTGGCGCAGGGCTCGATATCGGGCCTGGCCACGCCGAGTTTGGCTTCGTCCTCGTGCATTGCCTGGATAAAACGCGCTGTCAGCGCGGTATAGGGCTCGCCATTTTCGTCTGCGCGGCGCAAAATTTTGTCGTCGATGTCGGTGATGTTGCGCACATAGGTCACGCGCCAGC
>CAZZNL010000351.1:0-1616 GCA_964655625.1 uncultured Pseudomonadales bacterium | reverse complement strand
AAGCCCAATCCGGTGCCGGCGTGCTCGCGTGTAGAGGTGCTGTCGAGCTGCGTAAACGTGTTGAAAATCTGGCTGTTATTGTTGGGTAGGCCTTTGCCGGTATCTGTCACTTCTACTTTGAGTGTGGTTTGCTGTTGATCAGTGGACTCTGTTGCCACGCGCACCACAATATTGCCTTCTTCGGAAAATTTGATCGCGTTGCCAATCAAATTGGTCAGTACTTGTTTGAGGCGCAGCGGATCGCCGAGTAATTGGCGCGGCACATCGCTATAGATGATGCGCGACAGCTCCAGGCCTTTGTCATAGGCGCTGGGAGCCAGCGTTTGCAATACGTCTTCAACCACATCATTGACATCAAAAGCGGTGTAATCGAGTACCAGTTTGCCCGCCTCAATTTTTGACAGATCCAGCACATCATTGATCAGGGTTAGCAACCCCTCCGACGATTTGCGAATATTGTGCAGGTAATCTTGCTGCTGGGTATCCAGCGGTGTTTTTAATAACAGCTTGCTGAAACCAATGATGCTGTTCAACGGCGTGCGGATTTCGTGACTGGTATTGGCCAGGAATTCCGATTTGATTTTGCTGGCTTGTATTGCTTCCCGACGCGCCAGATCCAGCTCGATGTTCTGAATCTCAATGGTTTCTAGTGTTTCACGCAAATCTTGTGTCGATTGCTCGACGTGGTGTTGCAGGCTTTCTTGTTGCTGCGTCAGTGTCGCATGCATTTCATCAATAGCGGCACCCAGGTCTTGGATTTCAATAATGTGGCTGTGGGGCAGTGGTGCGGTTTCGCTGTTGCCCAGTGCTCTTGTTCTGGCGGTTAGGCTTTTCAGTGTATTAGTCATGCGATCGCTAAACGGCATCACAATCCAGAAAGCTGCCGCCAAGACACAGGCGGTGATAACCAGGTCGATGAGAAAGGTGCGATCCTTGCGCAAGATATTTTGGCGCTGAGAGAACTCAAAACGCACCCAGCCTGCTGGTGGTTCAGCGATTTGTTTGCTGGCGGTCACGCTGATATCAGTAGAACCTGCCAATCGCGGCTGTGTAACCGGCATGAGCAGTTGGCGGCCCCACGGTGTAAAAAACTCTTGTCTGTCTTGATTGAACGGATTGCCAGAATTGAGATCGAGCGGTTCGGGCATCGGGCCCGCATGTGCAACGACTTGATAGTCGGCGCCGTAGATTGTGATGGAGCGCAGCAGTGGATATTCCAGAGCTAATTGTGCAGTTTTCTCCAGTGCCGTTTTGTCGCCATGATGTAGCGCAGCAAAAGTTTGATTGGCGATTTGGCGGCTGTAGGCATCGCCCATGCTGTTTTCATACAGCGTGATATCGCGTATCAATGCATAGGTGAGGTATGCGCCTACCAACAATGCGCAGAGAACACCGGGCATCAGAGTCAGTAGAGCGATATGGCTGCGCAAGTTGTTGTTAATTTTCATCGGCGGCACTTTGTTGTCGTTGATCAATCCGCAGTAAAATGCTGGACTGGTCATCCTTGCATAGGCAATAGGCGGATGGATTATCCCACAATCGAAAGCTGTATCGGCAACACGCCGCTGGTGAGGTTGCAGCGACTGGGGCAGGGCAATAACAACACGGTGCTGCTC
>CAZZNL010000350.1:0-1617 GCA_964655625.1 uncultured Pseudomonadales bacterium | reverse complement strand
GTACCAGCCTTGCCTACACATTCACACAAGCGCAAGAACCATCGCATAAAAAAGAGCAGTATTACGAGTTGGAAGCCAATCGTGCATATATCGCCGATGGCTGGAAAATTGCCAGCTATCGCGAGAGCAATCAAACTTACGACGAACCTCAGTGGGAACTGTATGACTTGAACAACGACTTTTCAGAAGCGAAAAATCTTGCCGCTGAAAACCCCAAAAAAGTCAAAGAACTGGAAAAAAAATGGAATAACGCTGCTGAACGTTACCAAGTATTGCCACTGGTTGATAGCGGCCTATTGGAACGCGCCTTGTATTCAAAATTCATTTTATTGCCGCAACCCGACCACATGGTCTTCCCTGTTGGCGGCGGCACTGTGCCGCACAACCTAGCGCCGATACTGCCCGGAAAGTCCTATACCATCACCGCCAATATCCAACGCGACAATGCACAACAAGGCGGTGTAATTGCCGCACAAGGCGACCGTTTCTCTGGTTACTCCCTGTATCTAAAAGACAATCATCTGGTGTACGAACGCAATACCGGTGTCGATGTTATTCGACTCATTTCCAATGACACCGTGCCTGTTGGCAATAGCACCATCCAATTTCGTTATGACAAAGTTTCCACCGGGCTGGCCGTGGCCAAAGGATTGTTCTCCGAAGGCATCGGCTTCAACCGCTTGAGCGTACTCAAAGGCACCGGCACCCTGCTGATCAACGGCAAAGAAAGCGGCAGTGTCGTGATCGAACAACCGTTCATGATCGGCTGGGAAGGTTTGGACATAGGCCGCGACACCGGCGCTCCCGTCTCACCGCAATACACACCACCGTTCGCCTTTGCAGGAAAAATGACGCAAGTGAATTTTGATATGTGGTAAATCACAGCGCTAGCGTCGCCACAAGCTCTTTGTGTTCGTCCCCCAAGATAGCCAAAAAAACCGGCCACGCTTTCTTGACCAGTTTTTGCATGGGGGCTGACATGGCATCTCGCGCTTCCCTTAACTCTTCTATTCCGTCATATCCCAGACATACGGCCAAACATGCAGCCTGAACCAGATCCTTGTTGGCCTTCACGGAGAATGTTGCTGGTCGAAGCTGTGACACTGCCAATTTGTGCCAATAAAATCTGGCTGGCATTGGCACCCGCACAGGCACCAATTGCGATTTTCCTATGGCCACCGCATCCATGCTGTCTTCCAGCAAATAATCCAGATGCTCTAGCGCAATGGCATGCGCGCCCAATTCACGAATGGCTACTGCTTTGTACGGTTTGTGTTGGCGGCTACTGGGCACCAGCAAATCGAGCTTAATTTCCTTGCCAACCACGCGCCATGATGTGCTGGGTTCACTATGACTAAGACCAGGAACATCGACAAATCGCAATCCTGTCTTTTGCAGTAACTCCAATAGCCCGCCCGTCGGCATAGGGCTGGCCAATGCAATGGCTTGTGGTCGGGCAATATCCACATCCTGTGTCGCTACGATGGGTTTTACGCCATAGCCCAAATGATTAGTGAGACAGCGAAATGCTCGGGTGCCCACCAATATCCCTCCGCCCCTGAAAAAGCCCGTATTGGCTAATGTGGCCAATACCACGGCTGACGCATTGTCTTCAGC
>CAZZNL010000349.1:0-1651 GCA_964655625.1 uncultured Pseudomonadales bacterium | reverse complement strand
ATCGTTACCAATCATGTTGGTAGACATACCAGGGCCTAGCGTCGTTTCACCGGTTGAGCTACTCACAGTGCCAGTAACACCGTCAATAAACTCGACATTCTGGATAACAAGATCTTTGGTATTGAGGTTTGCTAGGGTGCAGTGAAAATGCTGTGTACCTTCACTATTGAGTGCCCCCGTGGTAAGAACCGCTGCCTGCGCCGTACCGACTGCCGCCACGGATACAACCGCTGCTAACAAGGTTTGTTTGATAATCTTCATAGGGAAATCTCCATTTTTCGAGGAAAGAAGAACTGCGGAACTAAAAGCTCCGAGCCCATTCTAACCCCTGCTCCGCAGGCTGCCAACCACCGCCATCACATGCTCAACCGTAAAACCAAACTCTTTGAACAAAGCACCCGCCGGCGCGGATTCACCAAAGCGATGCACGCCGATGATGCGGCCATCTAAGCCGACAAACTTGTGCCAGTAATCAGGGTGCGCGGCTTCAATCGCCACACGTGCGCGCACGGCGGAAGGTAAAACCGCTTCACGGTATTCGGCATTTTGCGCACAAAACACTTCCGCACAGGGCATCGACACAACACGCACAGCGTCACCCAACTGTTCCGCTGCTTTCATCGCCAAATCCACTTCTGAACCGGTGGCGATCAAGATCAGTTGAGGTTCCCCAACCGCCTCTTTCAAAATATAACCACCGCGCGCAATATCGGCGACCTGTTGTGCATTGCGCGACTGATGCGGCAAATTCTGGCGTGAAAAAATCAGCGCCGATGGGCCATCTTTGCGTTCGATAGACAGCTTCCAGCTCACTGCTGACTCCACCGTGTCGCAAGGCCGCCACGTGTGCAAATGCGGTGTAGCGCGCAGCGCAGTCAGCTGCTCAACCGGCTGATGCGTTGGGCCGTCTTCTCCCAAGCCGATCGAATCGTGCGTGTACACAAACAGCACGCGCTGTTTCATCAATGCCGCCATACGCACCGCATTGCGTGCGTACTCCATAAACATCAAAAAAGTAGCACCGTAAGGAATGAAACCACCGTGCAGCGCGATGCCATTCATCATCGCACTCATGCCAAATTCACGCACGCCGTAATACAAATAGTTGCCGCTGGCATCAGCAGCGCTGACACCTTGGCAGCCTTTCCACAGCGTGAGATTGGAACCGGCGAGATCGGCGGAACCCCCGAGAAATTCTGGCAATAGCGGCCCGAAAGCATTCAAGCTATTTTGGCTGGCCTTGCGGCTGGCGATGGTTTCACCTTTTTCTTGGCAGGCGGCGATATAAGCATCAGCCTGTGAGGAAAAATCTGCTGGCAATTCGCCCACCATGCGACGTCGAAATTCTGTCGCCAATTCAGGATACGCTTTTGCATACGCCGCAAAACGCGCTTCCCATGCAGCTTCAGCGGCAGCGCCCTTGGCCGTGGCATCCCAACCGGCACGAATCTCTGCCGGAATCTCGAAAGGCGCGTGCGGCCAGTTCAGTTGTTGCCGCGCCAGTGCAATCTCCTCCGCACCCAGCGGCGCACCGTGACATTCTTCTTTGCCCTGTTTGTTAGGCGAGCCGAAGCCGATCAGCGTTTTGCAGATAATCAGCGAGGGCTTTGCTGTTTCGGCTCTTGCTTGCTCTGTCGCCGCTTGAATCGCC
>CAZZNL010000348.1:0-1670 GCA_964655625.1 uncultured Pseudomonadales bacterium | reverse complement strand
AGAAATATCTGATCCAGACCTTCCGCTTCCGCCTGTTTTTTCACTTGCTGCGAGCCGGGAACTACCAACACCTGCTTGACGGAAGCAGCTACTGTGCGCCCTTTCGCAACACTGGCCGCTTCACGCAAGTCTTCTATGCGTGAATTTGTGCAGGAGCCGATGAATACACGATCCAAGGCAATCGACGTAATCGGTTGATTGGCTTGCAGCCCCATGTATTGCAGAGCGCGCACATAGCCTTCTCGTTTTACTGCATCGTTTTCCTGTGCGGGATCAGGCACGTTGGCATCCACCGGCAACACCATCTCAGGCGAAGTACCCCAAGTGACTTGTGGTTTGATGTCTTCACCGCGCATCGCAATCACCGCATCAAAATGCGCGTTGTCATCGCTGCGCAAATCGCGCCAAGCGGCAACGGCTTTATCCCAATGCTCTGCTTTGGGCGCGTAACTGCGTCCGCGCACATATTCGATCGTGACGTCATCCACTGCCACCATACCGGCACGTGCACCGGCCTCGATAGCCATATTGCACACTGTCATGCGGCCTTCCATCGACATCGCGCGCATCACTTCGCCGCCGAACTCGATGGCGTAACCAGTGCCACCTGCAGTGCCGATTTTTCCAATCACCGCTAACACGACATCTTTTGCGGTAACACCGCGACCCAATTGGCCATCGATCTTCACCAACATGTTTTTCATTTTTTTCTGGATCAGGCATTGCGTGGCCAATACATGCTCCACTTCAGATGTGCCAATGCCATGTGCCAGCGCACCCAAGGCGCCGTGCGTAGAGGTGTGTGAATCACCGCAGACGATGGTCATGCCGGGCAAGGTCGCACCGGTTTCAGGGCCGACCACATGCACAATACCCTGACGCGCATCGTTGATTTGAAATTCCGTGATGCCAAAGCTGGCGCAGTTGTTGTCGAGCGTCTGCACTTGTATACGCGAGGTTTCATCCTCAATGCCTGCCACACCTGCTGCACGCTCTTTCACGGTAGTGGGCACATTGTGATCGGGCGTGGCAATACTACCGTCCAGACGCCACGGCTTGCGCCCGGCCATACGCAGGCCATCAAAAGCCTGCGGCGACGTCACTTCATGCAGTAACTGGCAGTCGATATAGATCAACGCCGTGCCATCATCGCGCTGCTGCACGAGATGCGCATCCCACAATTTGTCATAGAGCGTTCTGGCCACAACAACACCTCAAAAACAGGGGTAAAACAGGAGCGATATTCTAGCACCGCCGCACAGAGAAGCCGCAGATCATGGCAGCAAATCTGCACTCACCGCCGGTGCCACAGGGTGCGCGCGCAAATAGGCGGCAACTTCCGCTGCCGTCACGGCATTGCCTTCGGGAGTCCAATGCTGGTCATAGGTGTAATAAATCTGCTGTCCCGCAGCCACAGCTTCCCGCAAAGCTTTTGTAGTACTGATGCACTCCACACCCCGCTGCTGACACCAGTGCAGCCAGGTGTTCTCGTTGGAATCCAGGCGCGCTAACACTTGCTGTTTGTAGTTCTCTGCATCGCCTTCCACTGTTTTGTATTTGATACGCATAAAGTTTTGCAATTGCTGCGCCGGAATATTTTTTTCCGCTAAAGGCAATACGACGTGCGGTGTGCTGGGTGCATAGACAAACAGCAGACGAAAGCCGTCTTT
>CAZZNL010000347.1:0-1679 GCA_964655625.1 uncultured Pseudomonadales bacterium | reverse complement strand
GTGTCGAGGCGCAGTACAAAAAAGGCGACGAGAACGGCTGTCCATAACAGACTTTGTAGTGGTGTCGCCGTCAGCGCAGTTTTTGTCATGGCCTCAATGCGTCTTGGTAGCGTTTTGGACTAAAACCTTTCACCGCTTTGCCGTTGATAAGTGCAAAGGGCACGCTATTGCCGCCGCCGAGGTTTTGCATGCGACGAAAAGCCATTTGATCTTTTTCAACATCGTATTCGGTAAAAGGAATGTTGTTTTTCGTCAGCCAGTTTTTGGCTTTTTTGCACACGGCGCACCAGGCAGTGGTGAAAATTTCGACGTGATTTCTGGAGGCGATAGTGCGAGAGTCGGAGGGTGAATTGTTGTCGGTTTGCTCAAGAATTGTCTCGTTGGTAATAACCGGTGTGGCGCCGCGCCAAATATTGATTTGCGTGATGATGTCATTAACGATGCTGCCAAGGCGTGTGGACCACTCGATAAATTGTGGTGAATTGGCAATGCTCTGGGCGCTGTCGGTTGTTGCGGGTGCGGCTGTTGTTGGTGAGGTTGTTGGTGCGGTGGTGTTTTGTGTAGACCTGTCTTCTTGTGTGGCAGTGCCTTCTATGGATGGTGGATCCAGCACGATGGTTTCCACAGTGGGTGCTTTGGAGTTGGTGCTTTCTGGACGTTCATCACCGTAGTGCACAATCCCGCGCTCGTCTGTCCATTTGTAAATTTCTGCTGCAGCGAAGGGGCTGCCAATGCTGAGCAATAGCGCCGATATCAACACCAACAGGGGTTTTACTTGGAGGTATTTAAGCCGCAGGCTGTGCATCGAAGCTACGTCCTGTAATGCCGTGGCTGTCTGGGCCCATCAGGTAAAGATACAAGGGCATCAAGCTATCAGCAGTGGGGCGTGTTTCGGGGTTTTCACCGGGATAAGCCGCTGCACGCATGCGGGTGCGGGTGCCGCCTGGATTGATGGCGTTCACGCGCACAGCGCTGACTTCATCCAGTTCGTCGGCGAGGGTTTCCATCAGTCCTTCCACGGCAAATTTGCTGACGGCGTAAGCACCCCAAAAGGCGCGCCCCAACCGCCCCACCGACGACGAGGTAAACACGATATTGGCTTCAGGTGCCTGCATCAGCAATGGCAGCAGTGTTTTGGTCAACAGAAAAGCAGCGTGCACATTTACCTGCATCACTTGTTGCCAACGTTCCGGGCTGTAATCGGCGATGGGGGTCACGCTGCCGAGCAGGGCGGCATTGTGGAGGAGGCCGTCGAGACGGCCGAGTTCTTCACTAATGGTATCGGCGATGGCTTGTGCGGTGTCCGGAGTCAGGTATTGCAAATCCAGCGGCAGGATCATCGGTTCAGGGTAGCCGGCTGCGAGTATCTCGTCGTATACCTGTTCCAGCTTTGCCTGGGTCTTTCCTAGCAGGATGACAGTGGCACCGTGTGCTGCAAAGCTGCGAGCGGCGGCGCGACCGATGCCATCACCGGCTCCTGTGACCAGAATGACGCGATCAGCCAGCAAATTGTTACGAGGCGAGTAACCGCGCGGCAGTGTTCCGATGGTCTTCATGCGGTGAGGCTCTCGGTGGTTGATCGGGCAATCCGTTCCAGTAGAGCAGGTATATCACTGGCGGTGTTGATGCGAAAGTCGGCATTCCAGCGAGTGATGTCGTCTGCAGGATCGATATAACCC
>CAZZNL010000346.1:0-1690 GCA_964655625.1 uncultured Pseudomonadales bacterium | reverse complement strand
CGCAAGGTGGCAGTTCAATCGTAAGCTGGGTGGATGTGCCCATCCAGTTCAGTCTGGACAAACATTGAGACAAACATTGAGTGAAGAGAGAGGTAGGTGTAATGACTTTTGATTTGGATATGGCGACATTCTGGCAGCAGGGCGATGCGGTATCCCATGCCACGCTGTTGCTGTTGCTACTGATGTCTATTGTCAGCTGGGCGATTATTTTGGCGAAAAGCGTGCAAATGGCGTGGTGGCAGCATTGGAGTCGCGGCGCGTTGGATCGCTTCTGGAATGCGCGCGATATTCAAACCGGGCTGAATGAGCTGGAGAAAATGTTGCCATTTCGCATGTTGGTAGAACATGGACGGGACGCCGCCGCGCACTATCAAAGCCATAAGCCGGGCACCCAGCTGCATCTGGATGCACATCTGTCACTGACAGAAATTGTGACGCGTGCCTTGCGCCAGGCACTCAACCGCGCCGCATCAGATCTGGAACGCGGACAGGTCTTTCTGGCTTCCATCGGCTCGGTATCACCGTTTGTTGGCTTGTTTGGTACGGTATGGGGGATTTACCACGCGCTGGCGGCTATCGGCATGACCGGTCAAGCTTCGCTGGATAAAGTGGCGGGGCCGGTTGGCGAAGCGCTGATCATGACGGCTATCGGTTTATTTGTCGCCATTCCTGCAGTATTGGCTTACAACGCATTCAATCGTGTGCAGCGTTTGTTGATGGCGGATCTCGACGGTTTCGCTCACGACTTACTGGTGTATTTCACTTTGGATGCACCTCAGCCAGCCCTTAAACCCGTACTCAAGCCGGGCGCCAAAGTGTTGGAGAGCGTGTAATGGCTTTCGGGGGATTTGATCAAGGCGGCAGTCAGCCGATGGCTGAAATCAATATGACGCCCCTCGTCGACGTCATGCTGGTGTTGCTGATTATATTTATGGTCTGCGCTCCGCTGATGACGCAGTCCATTACGGTTAACTTGCCCAAAGCTACCGGGGCAGTCACCGAGCAGAAGCCGGAAGTGATCAGCTTGTCCGTGGCACCGGATGGCCAATTCAGCTGGAACGGTGAAGTGGTTGCGGATGATGTGCTGATCCAGCGCTTGTCAGGTGTCGCACAGCAGCAGCCGCAACCTGAATTACACCTGATGGCCGACAAAGATGCTCGCTATGAGCGTGTCGCCCAAGTGATGGCGGAAGCGCGGCAAGCGGGTGTGACCAAGATGGGGTTTGTCATGTTGCCGGGTGGTTCTATGCAACCGGTTGCGCCTGCTGCACCTGTAGCGCCTGTAGTACCTGTAGTGCAAGGAGATGTCAGTCATGGGGGCCGATGACCAGAAGTCTCAACAACAGCAAACAAGATGTGATGCTGTGCAGATTGTGGCTTCGGAACAGTTATTCCAGAGTGCCCGCAAAGTCTGTATTAAGCACGCAGGCCAGCACTATTTGCTGCGTATCACACGCGAGAACAAATTGATTCTGACAAAGTGATATTCAGGACAAGTTGATAGGGATATTTATAAAACAACAGCCAGCCACTTGGTGACTGCATAGACGGTTACCTGCAGCCAGCCTTCTCTTTTCTACATTAACTGTGAAGGTAGCTGCTAATGAAATATCTGATTGTGTCACCTGTCATGGCGTTTGCCATGTTGTTGCCGGCCCACTTGCTGGCAGAAGAAATCGACAATGCACAT
>CAZZNL010000345.1:0-1705 GCA_964655625.1 uncultured Pseudomonadales bacterium | reverse complement strand
GGGCTGCGCAGCTCACCGGCTGCGTGTTTGGCCACAATGGTGGGGTAATCGAGCCACACGGCTTCCTGGATGCCACTATCCAGAGGTGTGTTCAGGTGCGCTTCGGCGCGTCCGACGAAGGCCACGCGCAGGTAGGTATAGCCGTTAGAGGGTGCCAGATAGCTGTACAGCCCCAGCCAGCTGTCCAGGCTCACCTGCCAGGCGGTTTCCTCGCGTGTTTCACGCACGGCTGCTTCTCGCAGGGTTTCACCTTCATCCCAATGGCCGGCGGGCTGGTTGTAGACCATCTGCTGCCGGAAGGTATCGAACTCGTACACCAAGAGGAATTTGTTGTCGCGTTCGATAACGGTAGCGACAGTGACGTGGGGTGACCATTGCATGCGAGGTATCCTGAATGTGGTGATGTTGTGGCTGCGTACTGTTGTGGCTGTGTACTGTTGTGGCTGTGTACTTTTGTGGTTTGTGGGGCTAGTCGCTATCCTAGCCCTGCACTTTATTCGGAGAAAAGACAGTATGGCACTGCCCGTCATCGATATTTCACTTTCAGCTCACTTTGATGACTGGTGGGGCGTCGCAGGAGAATCGGTGGAGCCGGCCAATGTTCGCCGCAATGGTGAAAGCGGGGTGGAGCGTTTCATGTCGCCAGCGGCAGGTGTGTTGTATATCAAACGACAACGCAATCACTTGTTTCGCAGCCTGCGTTATCCCTTCGGTCTACCAACCGTGATGCGAGAAAAGTTTGCCACGCAGGCACTGAATCGCTTGGGTATTCGCACGCCGGAGCTGGTATTCGCGGAATCAAAGCAGGAAGCAGATGGCTGGCGCGCCATTCTGGTCACCAAGGCGTTGGAGGGTTTTGTCGATTTGGAAAGTTGGCACCAACAGGGTGGCAGGCAGCGTCTGGGTGAAGATCAGTACCGCTTGCTGTTGCAAGGTATCGGTCAGCTGCTCGGCGTGATGCATCGCCATCATTGGCAGCACACTTGTTTGTATCCAAAACACATTTTTTTGACAGCCGGTGATGTAGGGTCGCTGCCTGATGTGGCGCTGCTGGATCTGGAAAAAGCGCGCCGACGTTTGTTGCCGGGTCATGCCGCGCGCCGCGATCTGGATCAGTTGCGCCGCCACAGTGTGAAAATCTGGAGCGACAGCGATTGGCAGGTTTTGTTGGCAGCGCATCGCAAATTGCAAAGGTTATAAAAGGTTATAAATCGGCATGCGCATTCTGATTGTAGAAGACAACCGGGATATTCTGGCTAACTTGACGGATTATCTGGAACTGAAAGGTTACACCGTTGATTGTGCGCAAGATGGTTTGACCGGTATGCATTTGGCGGCATCCCAGTCGTATGATTTGGCAGTGCTGGATGTGATGTTGCCGGGAATTGACGGTTTTACTTTGTGTCAGCGCTTGCGTGAAGCGCGCAATCATTTGCCGGTAATTATGTTGACGGCACGCGACACACTGGATGATCGTCTGCAAGGTTTTTCCGCCGGTGCGGATGATTATCTGGTGAAGCCGTTTGAGTTGTCAGAGCTGGTGGCGCGCATTGAAGCGGTATTGCGTCGCACTTACGGTGCCAGCCGTTTGCTGGTGGTGGCGGATCTCAGTCTGGATCTGGATTCTCTGGAAGTAAAACGTGCCGGGCAGCTGATTAAATTGAATCCCATTGCATTGAAATTGCTGGAAGTGTTGATGCAGCGC
>CAZZNL010000344.1:0-1731 GCA_964655625.1 uncultured Pseudomonadales bacterium | reverse complement strand
ACCGTGTACTCGTGGCGGTGTTGAGCATTTTTTTCAGTGCTGCCGTGAATGGCGGCGAGGTGCGCCCATTTGTCGTTGGTAGCATGGCGCAGATTGAAGCGCAACATCAGGGCCATCCGTTTGTGATGGTGTTGTGGTCGCTGTCTTGTACCTACTGTCCAGCAGAATTAAACATGCTCGGTGAATTGAAGCTGCAATATCCTGCGCTGACCTTGGTCTTGGTGGCGACGGATACACCAGAGCAGGCGACAGAGATTGCCGCGCGCTTGCAAGGCCACGGTTTGGGTGGCGTTGAGCAATGGGTATTTGCCGATGCTATGCCAGAGCGTTTGCGCTTTGAAATCGATCGTCGTTGGTACGGCGAAGTGCCGCGCACCTATTTCTACGGCAAAAATTTGCAAAGAGAAGTGAAGATGGGTGTGGTCAAACAAGAGTTTCTGCGGCAGTGGCTGGCGACCACCGCTGTTAATCCCTAGTTGCGCCTGCACCTTATCTTCTCTACAGTCTCGCGACTTTCGTTTGGCGAGTTTTTGATATGTCTAATGCTTCCGGCGCAACCAAAACGACGAGCGATGTTATCGCAGGCATTGATCTCAGCGGCAAAACAGCCTTGGTGACAGGAGCCAGTAGCGGCTTGGGGCTGGAAACTGTGCGCACTCTGTTGGGAGCGGGTGCTCGCGTCATCATGGCTGCTCGCGCGGGACAAAAACTGGATGGTGCTTTTGCCGCCGTGCGCGCGGATTTTCCTCATGCGCAGATTGATGCAGTGGCCCTGGAGCTCACCGATTTGGAAAGCGTGCGCACTTGTGCGCGCACTGTCACACAGTTGACGGAAAAATTGGATTTGTTGATCAACAACGCCGGTATCATGGCTGTGCCGTTTGCGCGTACCGCTATCGGCTGTGAATCGCAGTTTGCAACGAATCATATCGGCCATTTTTTGTTGACCAATTTGCTGGTGACGCTGTTGTTAAAGTCGGGCAAGGCGCGGGTGATCAACCTCAGTTCTGGAGGTCACAAGCACAGCGCCATCGATTTTGACGATATTCACTGGCAGACGCGTGAATACAACAAGTGGGGCGCTTACGGACAATCCAAAACAGCCAATGCGCTATTCACTGTCGCGTTGCAACAGCGTTTGGAGGGCAAAGGTATTAGCGTGTTTGCTATTCATCCCGGTGTTATTCCAACCGATCTTGGCCGACATTTAACGGAGGATGACATCAAGGCGCTGATGAACAGTCAGTCCTTGGGCGGTGAGAAAAAAGAGTCTGGTGGTACCAGTCGCGGCAAGTTGACGTTAAAAAGTATTCCCCAGGGAGCTGCTACCAGTGTGTGGGCGGCGACCAGCCCTGAATTGGAAGGCAAAGGTGGCTTGTATTTGGAAGATTGCAGCATCGCGGAAGAAGTACCCGTGGGTGTGGCAGAGCACGGGTACTTTTCTTGGGCGGTTGATCCTGTGGCAGCGGAAAAACTCTGGCAGGTGTCGGAGCAGATTGTTGGCGAAACTTTTACTTGGTAAATCATCCGCATGAAAACAGTTCTCACCGGCATCACCACCACGGGTACTCCGCATCTCGGTAATTATGTTGGCGCCATCCGGCCTGCTATTCGCGCCAGTCAGCAGCCGGGTAGCCGTGCGTTTTACTTTCTTGCGGATTATCACGCGCTGATCAAGTGCCATGACCCGGCGCAGGTGCATCGCTCCACGCTTGAACTCGCCGCTACTTG
>CAZZNL010000343.1:0-1740 GCA_964655625.1 uncultured Pseudomonadales bacterium | reverse complement strand
ATTTGGTGTTATCGACCTTGCACACCAACACGGCGATCGGTGCAGTGACGCGCTTAGTGGATATGGGTGTGGAGCCATTCTTGTTGGCATCCAGTCTGGTGGGGCTGGTGGCGCAGCGTCTGGTGCGCGTGTTGTGTCCGCATTGCAAAGAAGCGCATCAAGCTTCACCGAGCGAATGTGAGTTGTTGCAGGTGGATAAAAAAAATCCGCCCACTATTTATCGCGCTATCGGTTGCAGTCAGTGCAAACAGCTTGGTTATCACGGGCGTACTGGTGTGTACGAAGTGGTGGCGATAGACGAAAGAATGCGCGAGTTAATCCATAACCGTGCATCGGAAGCGGAATTGACAGCCTATGCGCGCACCAAAGGCCCAGGTATTCGCGATGATGGCAGGGCGCGCATATTGTCTGGCCAGACCACCGTTGAGGAAGTCTTGCGTGTGACGCAAGAGGAATGATGCCGTGGCGGCTTTCGACTATGTGGCACTAGACAGTACCGGCAAGCAGACCAAGGGCGTTCTCGAAGGTGATAGCCAGCGGCAGGTGCGCCAGTTTTTGCGTGATAAAGGTTTGGTACCGCTGTCGGTGGACGCTGCGGCAAAGTCGACGAAAGGCAACACTAGAACATTGAGTTTCAAACTGGGTCAATCCATCAGTGCGCGCGATTTGGCGTTGTTGACACGACAGATGGCAACCCTGGTGCAAGCCGGTTTGCCTATTGGTGATGTATTGACGGCAGTTGCGCAGCAAACTGAAAAACCGCGCATACAAAGCATGATGATGGCCGTGCGTTCGAAAGTGTTGGAAGGCTATACCTTGGCTGATAGCTTGGGTGAGTATCCGCGAGCGTTCCCCGGTTTGTACCGTGCGACTGTTGCAGCAGGTGAGCATTCAGGGCATTTGGATTTGGTATTGAATCGCCTGGCGGATTACACCGAGTCCAGCAAGGAAACCAAGCAGAAAATTCAGGGTGCCATGGTGTACCCGATATTTTTGGTGGTTTTTTCGATTGCGATTGTTTCGCTGTTAATGATCAAAGTGGTGCCCAATGTGGTGGAGGTTTTTAGTGGCACAGGTCAAGCCCTGCCGGGCATCACCCAGGCGCTGATTAGCACTAGCCAATTCTTTGTGAGTTGGTGGTGGCTAGTGTTGATGTTAGTGGTGTTGATAGTGGTCGTTGTGCGCTCGTTATTGCAGCGTCCAGCCATTGAATTGAAGTGGCATAAACAGTTATTGACGCTGCCGATGTTTGGAAAATTGTCTCAAAATATCAACACCGCGCGCTTTGCCAGTACGTTGAGTATTTTGACCAGCTCCGGCGTGCCTTTGGTGGAAGCGATGCGCATTGCCGGTGAGGTAATGGCAAATCGCTGGTTGCAGATGCGTGTGCGTGAAGCAACGCAGAAAGTGAGCGAAGGTGCTAGCTTGCGCAATGCCTTGCAGCATGCGGGATATTTTCCGCCGATGATGTTGCACATGATTGCCAGCGGTGAGGCGACAGGGGAGTTGGACACAATGCTGTCGCGTGTGGCCAGCAGCCAAGAGCAGGATTTGCAGGCGTTTATCGGCATTGTGGTCAGCATTTTGCCGCCGTTATTGTTGGTGGTTATGGCGGGTTTGGTGTTGATGATTGTGCTGGCTGTGTTGTTGCCTATCATTCAGATGAATAATTTGGTGGCGTAACCGTTATTTTTTAATTATTTGTGTGTGAATCGAGGAGTTTAAGAATGAAATTGACAA
>CAZZNL010000342.1:0-1745 GCA_964655625.1 uncultured Pseudomonadales bacterium | reverse complement strand
CCTGCATCGCTTTGAAAATGATTTTGTGCATCGCACTCAGCACACCCAGTTGTTTGGCGGTGTAGTACGCGCGCGCGTGCACTTCCATGGCGGGCCGCCAGATCGCCGGTGTCTGCTGGTAATCCACATCGGCAGGGAGATTCTTCGCCCAAGGCTCCAACAGCGCCTCAAAGTGATAGCAATGCGGGCAACCGTACCAAAACACTTCGTTGACTTCGACTTTGTCGGGATTGGCCGTGCGCACCGGCGCAGCGAGAACCTGATAGTGCTTGCCCGCCTGATATTTTTCGACAACCGCGCTATCGTCAGCCTGCGCAGCCCAGGGCAGCGCTGCCGATGCCAGCAGCAACAATGATGCAAACAGTTTCTTCATGTTCTCACTCCCGTCCAGAAAAGAAAAAGCGGCCAAACGCCGCCTTTTCGATAGTGTATTTGCGCCAGAGTTCCCTCAGTAAACACCAGCACAACGCCGTACAAGCCGACTCAGTGCAAGCCAGCAATGTAATTGGCTACCGCTTCAATTTCTCTGTCGCTCATGCGCGCTACACCGGAGCGCATGATTTTGATGTCACCGTCGTTGTGACGACCTTTGTCAGTGTATTCAGCACCCGCGCGAAAATCTTTCAACTGCTTGGCGATGTAATCCGCATGTTGGCCACCCAAACGCGGGAAGCCAGCTGGCGCATTGCCCGCACCGGTGGGCGAGTGGCAACCGATACACGCAGGCACGCCAATAGCCGCATTGCCGGCGCGATAAATTTTTGCACCCAGCTCCAACAGTTCCGGATCATTTTTTGCACCCGCCAAGGAGGTGGGGCCTGCAGCAAAATACGCGGCGATATTGGCCAACGCGGTATCGTCCAGCGCATCCAACTGGCCGGTCATTTCCGGCACTTTGCGCTCACCGCTTTTGATGTCCTGCATTTGTTTCAGCAGGTATTTTTCGCTCTGGCCAGCCAATTTCGGAAAATTGGGTGCCAAGCTGTTGCCATCGGCACCGTGACAGGCGGCACAGGCTTGCGTCAATGCTTTGCCCGCTGCGGCATCACCACCCGCCAGTGCCGGCGCAGCAATCGCCAGACCAAGAATCAGCAGACTTTTACTCATCAGTGATTTCATAAATTCACCACATCAAAAAAACCGCAGCATTATATACTGCTGCCCCCTCGAACGGTAGAAAGCCCCAGCGGCTCGCGTCAAGGAATTTTGCTCACATGACTTCTCTGACTCCCGCAGATTTCCGCAGCGCATGTTTCCTCACCAGCGCGGCGCGACTGAGCCAATGCCCCGCTGACACCGGCGCCGAAGTGGCGTTTGCCGGACGCTCCAATGCCGGCAAGTCGAGCTGCATCAACGTCCTCACAGACAATCGCCATCTCGCCCGCACCAGTAAAACACCGGGGCGCACCCAGCTGATCAATTTTTTCAGCCTGAATGCAGCGGACAGCCAACGGCTGGTCGATCTGCCCGGCTATGGCTACGCCAAAGTGTCGCAGAGCATCAAGGACGAGTGGCAGGAGCACCTGGAAGACTACCTGCGCCAGCGCAAAACCCTGCGCGGCGTGGTGCTGCTGATGGATATACGCCACCCACTCAAACCCTTCGACTGCAATATGTTGGATTGGGCCGCCAGCGCCAACTTGCCCGTGCATTGCGTACTGACCAAGGCCGACAAATTCAATCGCGGCCCCGCCCAACAAGCACTGCTGGCCGTGCGCAAACAGCTGGCACCGCGCGGCGATGCC
>CAZZNL010000341.1:0-1761 GCA_964655625.1 uncultured Pseudomonadales bacterium | reverse complement strand
CTGTTATCCGGCCCGGCTCCTGTGTGGTTATGCTCAGCGATTTTCACGACTGGGACAGCCACTGCCAGCAGGCGCTCTACCCTGTCGTGCGCCACAGCCAATGTTTTGCCTTGCATACACACGATGTATTGGAAAAAAAACTTCCCGCCATTGGCTTAATTAAGCTCTACAACGGTTTTCGCAAAGCCACCATCGATACACAACAAAAAAAATGGCTAGACAACTTTCAAAAAAAACAGCAACAACATCAACAGAGCCTAGAAAAGTCCATGCTAGCACTGCGCATTCCACTGCTGCCACTGCTAACCAATGAATCTGTTTTTTCTACACTGCGCCAATTTTTTACCGCAGGCAGGAAGTGGGTAAGCAACCATGAACAGCAATGACCCACTGAGCGCGCTGAAGCCTCTTATCGCGCCACCGGCAATTTCATGGTGGCCGCCCGCGCCGGGTTGGTGGATATTGAGTGCACTCCTGCTGTGTATTGTTATTTTGACTGCTATTTTTGGATGGAAGCGCTGGCGACATTATCAAAACACGGCTTACCAGCGTGAAGCACTGCAACTGATCGCCCTACTCTCGACATTTCCCGCTACGCAGCGTTTGGCAATGCTAGCAGCCATTCTGCGTCGCGCCGCCATTTCAGCTTGGGGCCGCGAATTAGCCGGCACTTGCGATTGGCAAACACTAACCACTCTTTCAGCCAACGAGTGTTCGAAACGTCATCGCCACAAAAAAGCTTCGCTCGCATTTGACGAACACAGTCTGCAATTGCTCACGACTGCGCTTTATCGCAACACCACGCCAGCTGAAATCGAGATACAAACACTAGAAACACAAGCGCGAGCCTGGCTGCAATCGCTACCGCCGGTGGAGCACTGATATGAGCGCACTCTGGCTCAATCCGCTGCATCTCGGCACCAACTTTGCGCTGCAATGGCCGCTGTTATTGCTACTACTTCCCGCACCGTGGCTCCTGCGACATTTACTGCGCGCAAAGGACACCGAACAACAAGCAGCACTGTATTTTCCTGCATTAGACACTCTGTTGGCGTCACAGGAAAATCAGCAGCACCTTGCACAAAAACAAGAGGCGGCACCGTGGTGGCTGTGGCTCATCTGGCTATTACTGGTATTGGCTGCAGCACGCCCACAGTGGCAGGGAGAACCGGTGAGCATGCCGCAATCCGGGCGCGATCTGTTACTGGTTGTCGATCTGTCTCCCAGCATGGAAACACCCGACATGGAACTCAATGGCAATCCGGCCACACGCATGGATGCCACCAAAGTTGTGGTAAGTAATTTTGTGCAGCGCCGCAAAGGTGATCGCGTAGGCCTGGTGCTTTTCGGCAAACAAGCGTATCTGCAAACACCATTAACATTTGATCGCCAGACTTTAGTGCAACAACTACAAGAAGCACTGCCAGGCTTTGCCGGCGATCAAACCGCTATCGGCGACGCCATTGCACTCGCCAGCAAACGCTTGCAAGACCGCAACCAAAAAAGCCGCGTGATAATTTTGCTCACCGATGGTGCCAATACCGGCGGTGCACTGACGCCGCTGCAGGGCGCAGACATCGCCAAAACTATGGGCATCAAAATCTATACCGTGGGTGTCGGTGCCGACGAAATAACACGCCGCACTTTTTTTGGCATCCAAAAAGTTAACCCATCCAGTGATCTCGATGAAAAAACCTTGACCAACATTGCCGAAAAAACCGGCGGCAGTTATTTCCGCGCTCGCAACACACAGCAACTGGA
>CAZZNL010000340.1:0-1777 GCA_964655625.1 uncultured Pseudomonadales bacterium | reverse complement strand
ACGTGAGCATTCAATTAGTCGTTGGCGCGCTCGTCGCAGGAAAAACTGTGTTGTATTTGAAAATACGCCAGGCCGAGGATCAACAGCCCGTGGCACATACTCGACTGATGCTCTATACTGCTGATCGACGCATGTTGGCCGGTTCTACGACTGATGCAGAAGGGAATGTGGCTTTTCGCGATCTCTTACCGGGTCATTATATGATTCAGATCCGAGCGACAGAACCGCATGAGATATATATTGCGCTTATTGAAAAATAAGAAAAGACCAGAGGCCCCCCATGCCCCAAACGCTAACAGTCCTACAGTATGGCGCTTATTATGATTTCATTTGGCACGCTGACAATGCGGCAAATCCACATGATCAGCACTTCTTTGGGTCTCCTCCCAGCCTGCCCCTCTACAGCACACAACTCGATGCACAGCAACAGGCCGATCTAAAACAAGCGATTCTCACTGCTACACAAATGGCTCGACAAATGGCTGCCCAGGCTATTCGCGAAGCGAGCCGTTCCCATGCACCCTTGCGCGCCCTCGAAAAGTTAGGTCGGGTCATGTTTAGCCAATTGCTGCCACCACCCATTCAAGATCGCTTACGCAAATTACCAGCCGGCACGCCCCTGCTTTTGTGTACAAACGAAACCCAACTCCCGTGGGAGCTACTGCACGACGATTATCATTTTCTTGCTTTGCGCCTGGCATTGGGGCGTCAGATGCTGACAAACGCAAGCGCACGTCAAAACCCCAGCCAGACGCATGAAGGCTATCGTTGTCTGCTCATCGGTGATCCAACGGGCGATCTGCCTGCGGCGCAAAGTGAAATGGTGGCACTCTCTGATCTCCTTTATAGCTTGGGTGTTGACACCGAATCGATCTTGGATAGCCATGCAACTTGCGAGCGAGTGAAGGGAGAATTAGCCAGCGGTCACTACGATATCATTCATTATGCGGGACATGCGCGCGCGGGTGCGCTCCGTTTGGCTGATGGTTGGCTGGAAAGCGACCGCATTTATAGTGCGCTGCGCGGTTCACCACTTATTTTTTTGAATGCCTGCGCCTCCCTCCATGAAAAGCATCCCCATCCCGCCAATCTTGCATCTTTTGAAGCGTCATTCTACGCTGGACAAGGTGTGCGGGACCTGGCTGCTGCCTTTCTGTTAGGCGGTGCCCAGACCGTAATTGGCACCTTATGGCCAATTTTTGATGAGGGTGCCCAACCCTTGGCGATGGATTTTTATCGACTGTTGTTGCAAGGCACCCCCATTGGAGCGGCATTGCGTGCTGCGCGTGAGCGCAGTGCGCAGGCAACGATCGATACCCTGATCTGGTCGGCATTGGCACTCTATGGTGACCCTCAATGGCAATTGCCACATCAGCGCAGCTTTTATGAGCATAGTACAGTCCTGATTGCCAGCCTATCCGATCCAGCAGAACAGTGGCAGCCGGCGACAAGCTCAGCGACCTTGCAGAAGACAGAGCAGATTGCTCGCTACTGGCGACAAACGATTTCGAAATTTGGTGGACAGGTGTTACCTTTGCTGCCCAGCCGCTTTGTCGCGCTCTTTGGCATTCCGCACACCATGGAAGATGATGCCGAACGGGCTTTGCTGGCAGCCTTTGAATTTTTGCAACTCTGTCAGGGACAAGCGTATGCGCTTCCTGGTTTAGGCGTGGCAAGTGGGCAAATGCTGCTTGACCGCTCCGCAGAAATGCCACGCGCCGAGTTGCCCCAGCTTGTGCCATTGTATCTGGGACCAGCTATGGCCGCAGCGCAACAC
>CAZZNL010000339.1:0-1779 GCA_964655625.1 uncultured Pseudomonadales bacterium | reverse complement strand
GTGCTGGTGATGGTGACATGGGTAGGCGAAGCACTACGCGAAGCGTTTGATCCCAAACAGCGTACGGTGTACGAATGAAAAACATCGCGCTTTTACTATTACTGACAAGCATGCTTTTAATCGTTGCTTGCAGCAAAGACACACCAACAGACACCAAAGCGGCAGCCACACAGCCTCTGCAAACCTATCCCGTCTCTACCACACCACTGCCTGTCAATTTGCACTGGCAGACCAATGACAGTGATCCGGTTTTCTCCGATCCCGCAGCGCAGCGCGGCGGCACACTGCGAGAATTCATCAGCAGTTTTCCTTTAACACTGCGCACTATCGGTCCCGATTCCAATGGCAGCTTTGCCGGTTATACCCGCGCCTTGAATCTGAACCTGCTTGATATTCACCCCAATACACGCCGCCCCATTCCCGCACTCGCCACGCACTGGGCGTTTGGTGATGATCACAAAACCGTGTATTTCAAACTAGATCCAGACGCTCGCTGGTCTGACGGCAAACCAGTCACCGCTGACGACTACGTTTTTCTGCTGGAATTCATGCGTTCAAAATTTATTGTCGCGCCTTTTCAGAATGAATACTTCACCACCCAAATTACTGACATCATTAAATTTGATGCCCATACCATTGCCGTCGTATCGGGTGTTGCAAAACCTGACGATGAATTATTAGAGCAAGTCAATATCAATCCATTGCCACGCCACTTTCATCTGCTGGATGAAAATTGGATACGACATTACAACTGGCTGCCAGAGCCGGGAACTGCCGCCTATAAAATTGGTGAAATTCGCAAAGGCAAATATGTGCGTTTCGACCGCATTGAAAACTGGTGGGCTAACAATAAGAAATACTATCAACATCGCTTCAACCCCGATCACATCATTGTGAAAGTTATTCGCGACCCAAACATTGCCTGGCAGTATTTCGAAAAGGGCGAACTGGACAGTTTCATGATTACCCTACCCGACTTTTGGCACAACAAGGCCAAAGGCGAGATTTTTGACAAGGGCTATGTCGATAAACTCTGGTACTACAATGATGTGGTGCAACCGGCGCAAGGCCTGTGGCTCAATATGGCCAAACCGCCGCTGGATGATATTCGTGTGCGCAAAGCCATTGCCTATGCGATGGATTTTGACAAGGTCATCAACACTGTATTACACGGCGATTACACACGCTTAGAAACGCACAATGTAGGCTATGGTGATTACGATAACAAAACTATCAAGCCGCGACCTTTTGATTTGTCGCAATCGGTTGCTCTTCTTAAAGAAGCCGGATGGACGTCAACAGACAAAGACGGCATCCGCATAAAAAATGGTCAACGCCTGTCGTTGATGTTGAGTTATGGCAACCCGTTACACAGCGATAGATTGGTTATTTTGCAAGAAGAAGCTCGCAAAGCCGGCATAGAGCTTCAACTCAAACTGCTAGACAGCTCTGCGTTTTTCAAACAAGTACTGGAAAAAAACCATCAAATTGCCTCTTTGGGCTGGAGCGGCGGCGGACTCTCGCCAGAATATCGCCAGTTCTATCACTCAGACAATGCATTCAAGGCGCAACCCAACAACATCACCAACTTTGCCGACCCTGCCATGGACAAGTTGATTGATGCCTACCGCTCAGAACTGGATCGCAACAAACGCATTGCCCTGGCACAACAGATGGAACAAAAAATTTATGACAGTGCGGCGGTTATTCCCACATACAAAGTTCCTTATTTCCGTGAAGCTTACTGGGCGTGGATACGGTTACCACCCAGCCACGCCA
>CAZZNL010000338.1:0-1795 GCA_964655625.1 uncultured Pseudomonadales bacterium | reverse complement strand
GCACTCCAGCCGCAATCAGCGGGCAGGCACACGGCTTTGCATTTCAAAATTGCGAATGCGTTGACGGCAGTGCTCGATGGTCTGGTTCGTCATCACGCTGCGATTCTCATCGCGCAACTCACCGTTCAAACGCTCCGCCACAGCGCGCGCTGTGCCGAGCATGGATTCAAATGCGTCCATCGGTTTGCCGCTCGGCGAAGGCAGACGCAAAAACAAAGTGATGCCCGGCGCAGAAAAATTGTCCATGCGATTGAGATCAAACGTACCGGGGTTTACCAAATTGGCCACACTGTACAAAGAATCTTCTTCGCGCTCCTGGCCGATGTAGCGATGAAACAAACTGAAATGCCCGTAGCGCAGACCCTGCGCCATAAAAACATTCAGTAGCGCATTGCCGTTAAACCCGGCGCGATCGCGTGCAACCACACTGATAATGATCAAATCATCATCCAGCGGCAGTTTTTGCACTTTGGGTTCTGCAGCTATCTGCTGTTGTTGATCACGCTCTTCACGCGCTTTAATCACCGGCTTGCTCGGTTTCACCACCACAGGATCACGGCGCGGCGCCGGCTTGTCTGCAGGGCGCTCAAAAATTCTGGGCTCACCGAGAATTTCAGACTCCCCCAAACCCAAAGGCGCATTAGCGGGATCAAACACGGGCGATGCGTTGCGCACGCCGCGAGGAGGTGGCACACGCGTTGTTGTCAAATCCTCTTCGTATTCTTCATCGCGCTCGGCTGCTGCCTGCGTTTCATCATCGTCAATGTCAGAAAAAAATTCTGGCTCGATGCGCCGCTGACGCTCTTCAGTGACCTCCATCAGCATGGGTGCCACTTGCTTGAAATCAATACCGCGACGACTGGTATCCGCCAAGCCGATATTCGGATCATCATCGTGCAGTTCAGGTTCATCCGCAGCAGAGACACGGTGCGCCACCACGCGCGCCGGACCAGAGGGAAACTCGTTGCCGTATTCGTCCAGTGCGCTGCGATCCACGCCCTGATTCATATCGCGCATCATTTGCAGTGAATCGCGCCGTGCATTGCGCATGCGACGCAGACCATCCAACAGGATCGCCACCACCACAAGGATTCCCAGTGCTATCAGCGATTCAGGCATGCCAGACAATCCCTACTCCATACAAAACTGGCGACATTTTACACGTCAGGCCAAGACAGGGAAGCCAGCCGCCCACACTCTTCCATCAAGTTGCGAACCAAGTTGCAAACCCTGCCACACACTACGCCACAAAACCCGCGTCTATTCGTGGGCTCTGGTGCCAAACACTACATCTTTAGCCGCGACGACAAGGGCGAAACATATCCAGCTGCGGCAGGTACTCGCTGCTTTGCACATCAAACAGACCCAACAGGGTGTGGAAAAGATTGTCGTGGCTGTATTCGTTGTGGCGATGTTGCTGCAAACACCCCTGATCCAGCGACCAGTGCTGATATGCCTCCGGTGCAAACCAAGCCACCATCGGCACCCGGGTCTGCGCATCCGGTGCCACCGCATACGGCGTGGCATGCAGATAGATGCCATTCTCGCCCAATGACTCCCCGTGATCCGACACATACACCATCGCCACATCGCGAGAGGCCTGGTTGCGCTTCAAAAACTCAATGGTCTGGCTCAAAAAGTGATCGGTATACAACAGCGTGTTGTCGTAAGTATTGATCACTGCCTGCTGCGTGCAACTGCTCAACTGGTTGGTATTGCAAGTCGGCTTGAACTGCTCAAACTGCGGCGGATAGCGATTGTAGTAAGCGGGGCCGTGACTGCCGTCCGCATGCAG
>CAZZNL010000337.1:0-1804 GCA_964655625.1 uncultured Pseudomonadales bacterium | reverse complement strand
GCCGGAATATTTTGCAGCGCAAGCCGGTATTCCTGATCGGTTGCCGGTCACAACCCTGTTGCTGACACACTACATGCAGCAGCCTCTACATTGGCGTGCCAGTACGCACCTGTTGTTTGATGCTCCATATTATCTCGCGCAGTGCAGCGCTGATGCAGCGACGAAACCTCCGCTGCAGCATTACATTGAAGATGCAAAAACAGCATGTAATCCACATCCTCTGTTTCATAATGATTGGTATCTTGGCCGCAAGAAAAATCTGCTCCAGTTCAAGGGACAGGGACGCGTGCCGTTGCTGCACTTTGTCACGCGTGGTTATCGTATGGGTGAGTCACCCCATCCGCTGTTTGCATTGCAATGGTATCGTCACACCTACTTGCAGGGTAAGGTCGATGACACCAACCCGCTGATCGAATTTCTCACTGTTGGTGAGCAGCAGGGTAACCGTCCCAACCCGTTATTCCCACAGGAATGGCAGCGAATACTTCGTGATCACTATCACTGTGAGTGCTTGCGCGATTTTGCCATCCGTTCTCCTTGTGTGTTGCCAGAAAATCGAAATCGCATAGCAGACGTATTTTTGACACAGTACCTGTTGCCGACCGAACCGGCACAGGGGACGCGACCTGAAAGTCGTAACTATTTCATTTTGTTCACGCCGCGTTCGGGTAGCAGTTGGCTGACAGAATTGATCGCTGCCGGAAAATCTATGGGGCGACCCAGTGAGTGGTTCAATCCGGATCTGATGTTGTCGGCTCTGAATGGTTTGCCGCAACAATGCCATAACATAGATGACTATTGCGCGGCTCTGCAGCTTTATCGCCAGAGCCCACAAGGTATGTTTGGTGCAGAACTCTCTGCCTCGCAGCTGGTATTGCTGCAGGAGTTGGTGGATGTTGCCGATACTTTTCGAAGGCCGGCCTATGTGGTGCATTTACGCAGAAATCTGGTAGCGCAGGCAGTTTCTCTCACTCTCGCCACCGAGAGTGGTTTCTTTCATGCGACCAATACAATTAATCGCGCTGCAGTAGTGCCTTTCAATGCCGTTAAAATTAACAAATGGCTGGATGAGCTGGTGCGTGAAGAAAAGTTCTTTCATTCGTTCCTGCAACAGCAGAAGTCCAGTTACCTGTTGTCTTGGTATGAAGATATCTGTGATGACTCGCAACTGGCATTGCAGCGGATTGCAAACCACTTGGGTATGCCTCTACCGGATTCTTTTTCGCTTCCGGCTTCGTCGCAACACAGCAAGATTGGTGGTGCGGTGAATCGGGAATATGAACAGCGTTTTCGAGAGGAATACCCTGCTGTGGTAGCGACGGCAGAAAATGCTCGCCCCTTTGTTTGAGATGCGCAGCTGATCAGCTCTACCCAGCCTGTTCTTTCTGCTTTTTCTTCCAATTGTGGATAGCTTTTCCTGCTGCGCCGCGCATGCCGGTGGTGCGTGGATAGCCGATGTACTGCACCATGTGCAGAATCAGTTCGTTGACTTGTTCTTCCGTGAGGTGGCCTGAAGCGAGGCCGGTTTCCACTTGAATGCCGAATACATCGGCTTCGCCCAGTGCAGCGATCACGCCCATAGTGAACAGGCGGCGGTCGCGCAGCGAGAGCCCTTCGCGCGCCCAGATGTTGCCGAACAGGTCTTCCAGCATGATTTCAAAAAACTCATCGCCGGTGGCTTCTTCTGGGGCTGTCATCATGCCGCCGTAAACACCGTTGAATGCTTTGACGCCTTTGGCGCGCTTTTCACTGCTGTTGCTCATGCCGGAATCCTCGTGGGTTCGTGTGTGCATCTATCTTAGGT
>CAZZNL010000336.1:0-1806 GCA_964655625.1 uncultured Pseudomonadales bacterium | reverse complement strand
GCACCGATCATGGTCATGGTCAGGCTGTGCGGATACAGCGCTTCTTTGCCAAATCCGCGGCGCTTGCCGAGGAAATACGCACCTACCAAACCAGCAATCGCAGCGTTGATGTGAACCACGGTGCCGCCGGCAAAATCCAACGCGCCTTTTTGGAACATAAAGCCGGCTTTTGCAGTAGCAGTTGCTGCGGCTTCTGCATCGGTGTAACCGTTAGGGCCATCCCAGTACCACACCATGTGGGCGATGGGCAGATAGGCGAAAGTAAACCACAGCACACTGAATAACAGTACGGCAGAAAACTTGATGCGCTCTGCAAATGCACCGAGGATCAAACAGCAAGTGATAGCAGCAAATGCGCCTTGGAAAGCGACATAAATAAACTCGTGGATGAATACGCCTTTACTCCAAGTGGCAGCCAATGAGTCTGGTGTGACACCGTGCAAGAGCACTTTGGAGAGGGAGCCGAAGAATGCATTGCCTTCGGTGAACGCAACGCTATAGCCGTACACCACCCACAACACCGTAATCATCGAAAAGACGCTAAAAACCTGCATCAATACAGAGAGCATGTTTTTCTTGCGCACCAAGCCGCCGTAAAACAAGGCCAAACCTGGCAGTGACATCAAAATAACAAACGCGGCAGACATCATCAGGAATGCGTCGTCGCCTTTTGCAGCGGTAGGTGCTGCTGCATCTTGCGCCCATACGGGTAGTGCCAGCATCGTACTGGCAGCGCCGAGAGTCATTAGTAATTTTTTCACGATAGACCTCCGAAATGAAAAACAGGATTACACGGCAGCGTTGCCGGTTTCACCGGTGCGGATGCGGATGACTTGTTCCAGAGTGGTGACAAAAATTTTGCCGTCGCCAATCTTGCCCGTGTTTGCAGCTTTAGAAATGGTGTCGATCACCGAGTCCACCAAATCATCAGCAATGGCGATTTCCATTTTGACTTTGGGTAAGAAGTCGATGACGTATTCCGCGACGCGATAGAGTTCGGTGTGGCCTTTTTGTCGGCCAAAACCTTTTACTTCGCTGACGGTAATGCCTTGCACACCGATGTCAGACAGTGCTTCACGCACATCGTCCAGTTTGAAAGGTTTGATAATGGCAGTAACCAATTTCATGGTGTCTCTCCCGCTTATTTGAAGGTTTTGGTGGCGGATACCACCAGGGTGTTGCCACAATAGTTATCGCCGCCTGCAAAAATGGTGCAGTTGTTGTCGTCGATATTGGTGTCGGTGTAAGCCAGGCTGACATTAGCGCCGAAAAACTCTTTGGTCAGCGCGATGTTGTAGTAGCTGTAGGCGTTGTCTTTACTGCCGACCCAGCCAGCGTCTTTAAAGTCATAGCGGCCCACAGTGGTCACCAATGTTGCTGCCACGGGCAATTCATAGGTGTAGCTGCCGTAGTAATGCAGTGCGCTGTCTGAATCGACAATCGGTGTGTTGTTGGAATAGTCTGCGCCGATAGCAAAGCCATAAGCGCTGACTTGTGCGTGGGTTTCGCCAAAATTTAATCCGCTAGCGTTGTCGTACAAATAGCGTGTGTATTTCAGGTCGACGGCAAAATCACCGACGCTGAATCCGTAGCCGACGTAGATGTCTTGCTCGGTATGCGCTTTGGGTGCGAGCTTGAAGTTGACGTTGGACATCCAGGTGCCGGCATAAAAGCCAGAGGAGTGGGTCAGATCCAGGCCGCCTTGTAGTGCCATACCGTTGCGCGTTTGGCTCACGCCGCGCCACATGTAATCACTGGATACACCGATATTGGCACTGCCTTCGAAGCCGGCTCCCAATTCAAGGG
>CAZZNL010000335.1:0-1817 GCA_964655625.1 uncultured Pseudomonadales bacterium | reverse complement strand
GGAATCCGAAAACCTTGCATTATCGGAAGAGGTGAAGTGCCTTAAGGCAAAACTTGCCGAGGCGGATCTAGGGGGTGATTCACAAGCAACTGTCACAGAGGAATCAAAGGTTGGTGCCGCTGCGTCTCTTGAACAAGATTCATACATACCCATACAGCAGCAAGAGCTTAAATTAGAAGACTGACCGCCTGAATATATCTGTAGTAGATCAGACTTAATCTGGCAGTTACCCGTTTATCAGACGGTGACTGTCAGCTGAGATTTGCTGTGGTTACTAGGCTGATCTGATAGAGTGTGATGATGTGCAAAAGCTGGGTAACAATCTGGGTAACTCTTGAATTTTTTATTTGTAAAATATAAGTAAATCATACAGTTATCTACTATGTGCCTGTCCCTTCCAGGTCGCCATTTTCTCTCTTATTTTTCTGCCTTTTCTCTCTGTCATCGCTGCGACAATCTGTCGCATTGTTGTCTGTCGCTCGACTTTTTATTTTGTCACGCCTATTTATACAGCTAGTGTGCTCGCAAGCTTGGGTTGCGTGTGGACTGTGTGTGACAGCGTGTGTGCGTAATGTGTATTCGGGGGGGTATGTGATGATCAAATGGGCGACCGTATGGTTGCAGTGTGTGGCTGCGGTTCTGTTCTGTGTGGAAACAACCGATGTGCAGGCAAGCGGATCTGCAGGACACCCTCACAACATGGAAAAAATGTGGGCGGATATGCTGTCGCGCCCTGAAGGCATGGCTGTTACCGTTACTGCTGACGAACAGGGTACTTTGTGGATGGTGCGTGCCAGCGCTGGCCATCTTTGGCTCAGTCACTCCATCGATGCCGGCAAGCATTTTTCGGAAGGCATTAAGATCAATCCAGAGCCTGAAGCCATTTTTGCGGAAGGGCAGAACAGGCCGCAACTGGCAGTGCGCAAAGGTGTGATTGCTGTGGCTTGGTCGCAAGGTTTGCCTGCATTGTTCACTGGCAATGTGCGGTTTGCGCGTTCGGTCGATGGTGGGCGCACTTTTTCTCCGCCTATCACTGTCAACGATGATGCGGGCAAGGTTGCAAGTCATGGTTTTGTGGCGATGACCGTGCGCGACGACGGGCGCACCACATTGGCTTGGTTGGATGGGCGCGATCGCTCTGCTCACGCTGATCATCAGGCAGCGGATGGCAGCGCTATCTATTTTGCCAGCGCAGACCGTACTGGGCGATTTGCTGCCAACCAAAAGTTGGTGGGGCGTACCTGTGAGTGTTGCCGCATTGCCATGGCACTGGATCGCGACGGTGTTCCTGTTGTGTTGTGGCGCGGCTTGTTTGATGAAGGCGTGCGTGATTTTGCTCTAGCGCGCGTACAGGAGAAAACAACCGTGGTGCGTGCCAGCCAAGACAATTGGCAGATCAGTGCCTGCCCGCATCACGGTGGCGATATCGCCATTGAGAGTCATGGCGTGCGTCATCTGGTGTGGTTTACGGGGCATCCAGAGCAGCCTGGTTTGCGCTACCGCCGCATCGAGGGCGACAAAATGAGCGAGCCTTTGGCTTTCGGCAATGTTGATGCGCAAGCGAGCTACCCAGCCGTGTTCGCGCGCGACAAGGTTGTGCAGCTCGCGTGGCGTGAATTTGATGGCAAGCAATACCAGTTGCTCACTCAACGTTCGAAAGATAGCGGTCTGCATTGGTCGCCAGCACGGGTGGTGGCCAGCGTTGAAGGCAATGCTGATATTCCGATGTTCGTTGCTTCGGCGGAAAAACCGTTGCTAGTGTGGAATAGCGCGTCTAAAGGTGTGCAGATCTTTGCGGTGGATGCGCCGTGATACAC
>CAZZNL010000334.1:0-1840 GCA_964655625.1 uncultured Pseudomonadales bacterium | reverse complement strand
ATATGATTGTGAGCCGCGCCGTTTTGTAAGACAACGCCACTGGCCTCGTTCCCACTGATCAAGTTCCCTTCGTCGGGGGCGCTGCCGCCGACTTGATTGTTCTGCGCCGACCAAACGCCAACACCAAATTTGTTACCGAGCGCATGTAACCCGCTTGCATCAACGCCGATGAAATTGCCAAACACGCGATTGCCGGTGGTACAAGCAGCATGTAATTGGATGCCAGCTTCATCATTGCCGCTAATCAGGTTGCGCGTGGTCGGCGTAGTCCCACCAATATCATTATGATAAGAACAGTAATCTACTAAAATACCGATATGCCCATTACCCCACTTGGCTGTACCTGTCAGATCAGTACCGATATAGTTACCTTCCACAAGATTGCTATGGGTAGTGTCATCTAAAATGGCAACGCCATAATAGCCATTATGACTGAGCAGGTTGCCTTGACCCAAGGGACCTTTGCCAATCGACCGGTCGCCACCAATTACTGCGTTGTTAGCACCATGTTCCAACTCGATCCCTGAGCGTGGAAAGTTAACAATCTGCAACCCACGAATGGTGACCCCATCCGCACCTTGAATCCGTAAGCCTGAGTTTCCTTCGCCGTGAGGCAACTGGCTGCCATCCAACACCACCCAAGCATCACTGCCATCAATCGTCACATGGTCGGTGATAATCACCGGCAAGGTCATTGCCAGCGTGATGGTCACCGGGCTGGTGGGCGGGAAGGTGATAGGCGAAAAGTTGATGAGCGTGCCAACCGTGGCTGTTTCCAGACAGGCACGCAAACTGCCAGCACCGCTATCGGTGGCTGTGGTTACGGTACAGCTAGGCGAGGGTGCGGCCAAGGCACCGAACGTGAGGCAAAGACCCATCCCCAACAGGCAGACGAAACTCAAAAACAGACGTTTGTGCATCAGATTGTTCCTTTCTATGCTATACTTCTAGGGTGGTTATTCTTTGGATCGGAGACGCCTTATGCTCAAATTTCCCTACGGCAACAGCAATTTCTATCAGGTCAGCAGCGAAGGCTTTTTTTATGTCGACCGCACCGACCGCATCCCCCTGCTCGAGGAACTGGGGCAACAACTGCTCTTGCTGCGCCCACGCCGTTTTGGCAAGAGTTTGCTGCTGTCGATGTTGGAAAATTATTATGATGTGGCCAAGGCGGCTGAATTTGAACGGATCTTTGGCCGCTTTGCCATCGGTCACAACCCAACACCCTTGCACAATCGTTATTTCGTCATGACCTGGGATTTTTCGACAGTCAATGTCCAAGGTGATGCGCAGCAGCTTCAGCAAGCACTCTATAATCAGCTCAATGGCGCAATGGAAAGCTTTAAGCTGCGGTATGCAACCTGGTTTGAGCATGACATTACGCTCGACCCTGCTGACGCGCTCCGTTCCTTTGCCTCGCTGTTGGCCGTTGTGCGAACCACACCCTACCCGCTCTACCTGCTCATCGATGAATATGATAACTTCGCCAATGAAGTCTTGATGACCAGCAATGGTGACGGACGGCAACGGTATGAAGAATTAGTCAAAGGCGAAGGCATTTTCAAGACGCTTTTCAAAAATATCAAAGCTGCCGCTGCCGGACGCGGGCTGGAACGGGTCTTCATTACCGGTGTCTCACCCGTGGTGATGGCCGATATGTCGAGTGGCTATAATGTGGCAGAAAATATCTACCTGCTGCCCGAACTCAACACCCTCTGTGGCTTTACCGAAGCCGAAACGCTGGCGGCGCTGCAACAAGTGGCGCAGCAGTGTGGCTTTCCCACGGAAAAAACCGACGAAGCCATGCAGATGATCCGGCTCTTCTATAATGGCTACCAGT
>CAZZNL010000333.1:0-1867 GCA_964655625.1 uncultured Pseudomonadales bacterium | reverse complement strand
GGCCAGCCGTGCTGGTACTCTGTTGACGCGTCATGCTATCAGCCAGCAAGACGTTGATGACATTAATGCGGCACATAAACAGGCGCAGGCTGATGTGACTGCGGCGAATGCTGCACTCGATGCTGCGCGTATCCGGTTGGAATATACCGAGGTGCGAGCACCTATCGATGGCCGTATTGGTAAGTCGCAAGTGACGGAAGGTGCGTATGTGCGGCAGAGCGAAGGCACGCTGCTGGCAACCGTGCAGCAGTTGGATCAAGTGTATATTGACGTGACGCAGTCTGCGGCGGAGGTGTTGCGTTTGCGCCGCGAATTGGAACAAGGTCTGTTGAAATCCGTCGATAAAAATACCGCATCGGTTTCATTGAAGTTGGAAGATGGATCGCGTTATGCCGAGCCTGGGCAGTTGCAGTTTTCTGATATCAGTGTGGATGAAAGTACCGGCTCCGTCACGTTGCGTGCTTTGTTTCATAATCCTAAAACGTTGTTGTTGCCAGGGATGTTCGTGCATGCGCAGCTGGAGATGGGTGTGAATCAACAGGCCTTATTGGTGCCACAACAGGCAGTGACTTACAACGCTGTAGGCAAGCCAACGACTTTGGTGGTTAAACAAGATAGTACCGTTGAGTTGCGCGTATTGCAGATCAGTCGCTCAGTGGGTAATCAATGGCTGGTTACTGACGGCATTAGTCCCGGTGATCGCGTAATCACTGAAGGCTTACAAAAAGTAAAACCCGGTGCAGCAGTGAAGGTAGAGGCTGAAGTTGTGGTGAGCGGTGCGCCTGCAACAGGCAATCAATAAGCTGTCTGTTGATGAGAGATAGGGTATGAGTCATTTTTTTATTGATCGTCCAGTTTTTGCTTGGGTATTGGCGATAGTTGTCATGTTGACGGGCATATTGGCGCTGACGCAGTTGCCGATTGCTGTTTACCCGCGATTGGCACCGCCATCCGTATCTATTTCTGCAAAATATCCCGGTGCTTCTGCAAAAACCTTAGAAGACACCGTGACGCAAGTGATTGAACAGCAGATGAGCGGTATCGATCACTTGGAATATATATCAGCCAGCAGCAGCGACAACGGGCAGGCCAGTATTTCACTGACGTTTTCACAAGGAACGGACCCTGATATTGCGCAGGTTCAAGTTCAAAATAAGTTGCAGCTTGCTATGCCGATGTTGCCATTGGAGGTGCAGCAGCAAGGTATTCGTGTCGCTAAGGCCAACAAAAGTTTTTTGATGGTGATGACGGTGTCATCGGCCGATGGCAGCATGCAGAGTATCGATTTGGGTGATTTTATCGCCACCAATTTGCAAGACCCTATTTCGCGGGTGCATGGTGTAGGCCAGGTGCAATTGCTGGGTACGCAGTACGCCATGCGCGTGTGGATGCAGCCGGAAAAATTGCAAGCATTTAATCTCACGCCAGTTGATTTGGTACAGGCAATTCGTGCGCAGAATGTGCAAATTGCAGCAGGACAACTCGGTGGTACGCCAACAGTGGCTGATCAGCGTATGAATGTCACCATCATGGCGCAGAGTCGTTTGCAAACGCCGGAACAATTTGGCGATATTTTGTTGCGTGTCAATGCCGATGGTTCGCAGGTGCGTTTGAAAGATGTCGCGCGGGTTGAGCGCGGCGCAGAGAGCTACAACGTTGTCGGTACTTATAATCGCAGCCCTGCTTCAGCGCTGGCTATCACCGCCACTCCCGGTGCCAATGCTCTGGAAACAGCGGCGGGTGTTAGAAAGAAAATTGCTGAATTGGCGCCGTATTTCCCGCCGGGTATTCAAATTAATTATCCGTACGACATGATTCCCTTTGTGCAAGTCTCAATCAAGGAAGTGGTCAAGACTTTGTTTGAAGC
>CAZZNL010000332.1:0-1870 GCA_964655625.1 uncultured Pseudomonadales bacterium | reverse complement strand
GTGTGGCTATGGGGTTGCCTGCTGTTTGAATGGTTTCTTTGAATACACTGCGAGACAGCGAATAACAATATTTGCCTCGTTGCCGTTGTGTTGTCGATGTTTAATGCAGTGATTTTTTTTGCCGGCTGCTTGTTCCTGTTGAAGAAGGAAAAGGTAATTCGCTTTGCGGTTGTTGTGGCAGATGTGTTTGCACATAGCGCTGCAGACGGCCCACTACGCCTGACAGCACTTCAATGGTCTGGTTGATTTGATCCAGCGTTACCAAAACGGTTTCTGGATCTATCGGTGGTTGTTTTCTATTAGGCATGTTCTGCCTCTATTCTTGTCTATTCCCAGCTCGTTTACTCCCAGCTCAATGCGCCACCCGTTTGATACTCGATGACGCGCGTTTCAAAAAAGTTTTTCTCTTTGCGCAAATCCATAATTTCACTCATCCATGGGAATGGGTTCTTCACGCCAGGAAACGCTTCTGGCAGACCCAACTGTGCCAAGCGGCGGTTGGCGATAAAGTGCAAGTATTCCTCCATCATGGCAGCATTCATGCCGAGCACGCCGCGCGGCATGGTGTCGCGAGCATACTCCACCTCCAGCTGAGTCCCTTCCAGGATCATTTGAATCACTTCTTGCTGGAATTCTGCTGTCCACAAATGTGGATTTTCCAGTTTGATCTGGTTGATGACGTCGACACCAAAATTGAGGTGCATGGATTCATCGCGCAGGATGTATTGGAACTGTTCCGCCACGCCGGTCATTTTGTTGCGGCGCCCCATCGACAGAATTTGGGTGAAGCCGCAGTAGAAGAAAATGCCTTCGGTGACGACATAAAAGCCGATCAAATTGCGCAGCAGTTTTTGATCCAGTTCCGGTGTGCCGGTGTGGAAATTGCGGTCGGCCAAACCTTGTGTGTGTGACAGGCTCCATGTGGCTTTCTTGGCGATGGAGGGCAATTCACGATACATGTTGAACACTTCGCCCTCATCCATGCCTAGCGATTCAATGCAGTATTGATAAGCGTGTGTGTGAATGGCTTCTTCAAACGCTTGGCGCAACAGATATTGGCGGCACTCTGGGTTGGTAATGTGGCGGTAAATACCAAGAACCAAGTTGTTGGCGACCAATGAGTCGGCAGTAGAAAAATAGCCGAGGCTGCGCATCACAATACGGCGCTCATCTTCAGACAGTGCATCAGGTGTTTTCCATGTCTGCACATCTTTCGCCATGTTGATTTCTTGCGGCATCCAGTGATTGGCACAACCGTCGAGGTATTTCTGCCAGGCCCAATCGTATTTGAACGGTACCAGCTGATTGAGATCCGCGCGGCAGTTGATCATGCGTTTTGAATCAACCGTGATGCGAGCGGCGCCCATTTCCAATTCTTCAAGGCCGGTGGCGGTATCCATGGTGTCAACGGCGTGCTGTGCTTGAGCAATCGCCGCAACCATACTGGCCGGGGCATTTTCCATACGCACAGATTCCATGCGCACAGGGTCGGCAAAGGAGGGGGAAGTGGTATCAGGGTTGGTGCCGGCGGCTGTGGAGATTGCCGCCATCTGGAGTGCTGCTTCCACTACAGGAGCCGGTGGCGTTGGTGCGGCTGCCGATGTGGTTGCAACAGCAACTTGAGGGGTGTCTTCGTTGTAATCGTCCCAGCTTAGCATGGTGCGGCTCCTTGAAAAGGCTTAACTGTTTTCACTATAGATGTTGATGCGTTATTTGGCGTTGCTGTTGATCAGGTTTTGCTGTGTCTGGGTAAAAATATCGCCGGCGGCCGTGCGTGATTGCACTGCACCGCCAGCGATTTCTCCCCCCAGAGAGAAAGCGTTACTGGCATGCCTCACAGTCTGGATTGTCGATAGAGCAAGCCTTGGGC
>CAZZNL010000331.1:0-1878 GCA_964655625.1 uncultured Pseudomonadales bacterium | reverse complement strand
CAGCTCTCCCGCACCGGTGGCGAGAAAATGTGTTTGGCTGGTCTGCAACAACTGTGCGGCACGCTGCAGGGCATCGACGTGGCGTGTGCGCGCACTGTAGCGACTTTCACCCGCATGACCCAAACCGGCCTGTAGCCGCAAACGCGCGCGCAAATGCTCCAGACCTGCACCGGTTTTGGCCGATACACTGACGCGCTCCGCACTGGTTGTTGCATCCATACCACTGATGTCTATTTTGTTTTGCACCAGCAGCGTGGGTACGGCAGGGCGCGCATGACTGGACACCGAGCGCCACAATTTTTCGACATCCGTTTCTGCAGTTTCACTGCTGTCGACCAGCAACAACACCAAATCGGCGCGCTCAATTTCTGTCCACGCGCGGCGTATGCCTTCCTGTTCAACCGGATCATCACTCTCACGCAGACCGGCCGTGTCGATGATATGCAAGGGCAGCTCATCAATCACGATATGCTCGCGCAACACATCGCGCGTCGTGCCGGCAATATCGGTGACGATGGCGGTGTCGCGTCCCGCCAGCGCATTGAGCAGGCTGGATTTGCCCGCATTGGGTTTGCCTGCAATCACGACATGCAAGCCATCGCGTATCACCGCTCCGCGCTGCGCTTCCTGCAACACGGCGGCGGTGGCCGACAGCAGCGCCGCCAGCTGTGCAGCGACCATGCTATCGGCAAGAAAATCGATTTCTTCTTCTGGAAAATCCAGCGCCGCTTCCACATACATACGCAGCTGTAACATCTGCTCGACCAGCGCATGCACCGCGCGGGAAAACTCACCCTGTAGAGAATGCACTGCATTGCGCGCAGCCTGTGCCGAGCCGGCATCGATCAAATCGGCAATCGCTTCCGCCTGTGTCAAATCCAGTTTGTTATTGAGAAAGGCGCGCTCGGAAAATTCGCCGGGGCGCGCCTGCCTAGCGCCCTGTGCTATGCAAGCCTGCAACAGCAAATTCAATACCTGTGTGCCGCCGTGACCGTGCAACTCGACAACATCTTCACCGGTGAACGATGCGGGCGCTGCAAAATACAGGGCTATCCCTTCGTCTACAGCGTCTTCACTATCACGAAAAACACTGAACACCGCCTGGCGCGGCAACAGGGTTTTTCCCGTGATGTTTTCACCAATGTCGCGCGCGCGCGCGCCGGATACTCGCACCACACCAATGCCACCTTTACCCGATGCTGTGGCAATGGCGGCGATGGTGTCGCGATCGAGCAAGGTCATGCGCTGCGCGGTTTTTCCATTGATTTATACACCCAGAATTGATGCGTCATGGAGATCAAATTATTGACCAACATGTACAACACCAAGCCGGCGGGGAAAAACAAAAACATGCCGGTAAAGATGATCGGCATAAACTGGAACACCTTCTGCTGCATCGGGTCTGCTGCCGGTGGATTCAATTTCTGTTGCACCCACATGGAGACACCCATTAACAGCGGCAATACAAAATACGGATCTTGCACCGAAAGATCGACAATCCAACCGTAGAAGGGCGCTTGGCGCAACTCCACACTTTCCATCAACGACCAATACAGCGCGATGAACACGGGTGTTTGAATAATCATCGGCAAACAACCCAACATCGGATTGGCTTTTTCTTTCTGATACATCTTGAACATTTCTTCGCGCAGCTTGGTCGGGTTGTCGCCGTAAGCCTCTTTCATTTCCTGCATTTTGGGTGCAAGTTTTTTCATCACCGCCATCGAGCGATAGCTGAGTGTCGACGGCCACAAAAACAGTGCTTTTACGCACAGTGTCAAACCGATAATGGCAAGACCCCAATTGCCCACCAGGGAGTGTATCCAATGCGTCAGCGCAAACAGCGGTTTGGCTATCCACCACAACACGCCGTAATCC
>CAZZNL010000330.1:0-1880 GCA_964655625.1 uncultured Pseudomonadales bacterium | reverse complement strand
ACTACCGTTGCAGTAGTAGCTCCAGCACCAACTTGGTGCCGAAGTAAGCAATCATCAATGCGAGAAAACCACCCAGCGTCCAGCGTATAGCTTGCTGACCGCGCCAGCCGTGGCGCGCACGCCCCCACAACAACACCATATACACACACAGTGCCGCCAGCGAAAAAAACATTTTGTGCGCCAGATGCTGCGCAAGAATATCGTGCAAAAAAAGCAGCCCACTGGCGATAGACAAGGCCAGTAGCACCGTGCCTGCCCACACGATTTCAAACAGCAGTGACTCCATGGTTTGTAATGGCGGCAATTGCGCCATGACTTTTTGTAGCTGCCGCGTCTTTAACAAATGCTCTTGCAGAGCCAAGGCCAGCGCCTGCATCGCCGCCACGGTAAGAATGCTATACGCCAATATCGACAACAAAATGTGCAGAGCCACAGGATAACTCAGTGCGTGCGGCCGATAAGGACTCTCGATCAAAATCGAACACAACACACCGATCACGGTCATCGCAAACAAGGGCGACAACAAGATCTGCAAAGGCAGACGCAAACTACTGATCAATACCGTAATGCCTATCACCCAGAAAATCAGTGACGACACATGAAAAAATGCAAAATTGAATCCCGCCGGCGTATCGATCAGGTGATAAACACTGATGCCGTGTAACAACAAGGCCAACGCTGCCAGGCCGTAGAAAACATGACTGTGGCTTGCACGCCGACCGCTCAACCACGGCCATGCGACAAGGCAGGTGTAGAGTACGCAGGCAAATAATCCGGCAACTGTGGCGAGCATGGCGTTCCATCAACAATGACAGGAACTCAGTGTGGCACAGAGCCGCGCTGGGAAAAAGTCATGCGCGAAAAACAAGAAAAGGCACCGCAGTGCCTTTTCTCTACTATCACCTATGCGGCAACTTATGCGTGCGGCTTGAACTTGATAGTGACCTTGCCCCAACCGGACAAGTGCTCACCGTACACGCGCTCACACTGGTCTTCCACCACTTCAAAATCACCGACCGCTTTGAGAATTTCATCGACAATGATGCAGCCCATCAAAATCCCCAGGTGTTGACCCAGGCATTTGTGGCCACCATGACCCCACATCAATGTTTTCTCGGTGGGCTGACGGTAGAGATCAAACTGGTCTGGGTTGGGGTGCACACTTTCATCGCGCTCAGCCGAAGCGTAGAGAAATAGCACCGGTTGACCGGCTTTGATCTGCGCACCGTTCAAATCAAAGTCGCGTTTGGCAACCCGCGCCAGCATATTGGTTGGTTGATCATAGCGCGCTGTCTCCAAGAAGGCCTTGTGCGCCAAATCAAACTTACCCTGTTGCACCTCTGCCAACACTGCCGCTTTTTGCTCCGGGTTGTGCTGCAAATTCCAGAACACACCGGCCACAGTAATCGGCGTGGTTTCGGAACCGACCACCAACAAAGAGAACAAGTACATCATCATCTCTTCGTCGGTGAGCGTGCGCCCGTCAACATTGGCCTCAAGAAAGGTCTTGGTGTAGCGCTGCGCCAAAGCCGGATCGGTGCGCAATTGGTGTACATACTGCGCAAAATAACCAAACAACTCTCCCGCAGCCGCCTGATTGCGCGGCGAGCTGCCACCGACCTGGCCTTCTTCGCGGTGCAACATATCGTCAATCAAGGAGCGCCATTTTTCAGCGTCTTCACGCGGCAGGCCGAGGTTATAGCCGGAATTGATACAGGTGACGCGGTTCGCCAACTCGCTATAAACATCGAACTGGCCTTTTTTCAGCAGCGGCGCCAACAGCTCTTGCGTCAACGCGCGCAGACGCGGCTCGTGCTCTTTAACACCCTCGGGTGTAAATTCCTGACGGATCAAACCGCGCCATTTGCGATGCTCAGGCG
>CAZZNL010000329.1:0-1886 GCA_964655625.1 uncultured Pseudomonadales bacterium | reverse complement strand
CGCGCGTTCGTCCAGAGTACTCCAGGCGCGCGCCTTGCTCTGCAACAAAGCGCGTGCGGCGATAATCGCGTTTTCGGATTCCTGATCTTCGTCGGGCAACGCCGCCTCGATGCTCTCTTGCCCCACGCCTTTGCTGCGCAATTCCTGACGCAGCGCCTTTACTTCTTTTGATTCATCCACCTGCATGGGGCACTCCTGAAAACAGCCGGTTTATTTGAGGGGCGCATTGTAGCCTCGACCTTCCGCGCAGGACAGACGGAAACTCCGGAAATTTCACCGCCAGGAATCAGACCCATTTAAGGGTGTCTGTGGCAAAATAGCGCGCATTTTCTCAACAAAGCCATGACCAGCGAGGTTGTCAGCGTGGATTTTTCCTTTACCGAAGAACAGACCCAGATTCGTGAACTCGCCAACCAAATCCTGCGCGAGAACTGCCACGACGAGTTCCTGATGCAATTTGGCAAAACGGGTGAACTGTATAGCCAGAGCTTGTGGCAGCTGTTTGCAGAGTCGGGACTATTGGGAACCGCCGTGCCTGAAGCGCACGACGGCACCGGCTTTGGATTTACCGAAATCTGCCAGATTCTCGAAGAACAAGGACGCCACGTTGCTCCTATCCCCTTGCTGCCCAGCCTGGTGCTCGGCGGCCTGCCACTGGCGCGCTTCGGCACAGCAGCGCAGCAGCAAAAATACCTGCCAGCGCTAGCCAGTGGCGAAGCCATCCTCACCGCAGCAGTAGCGGAAGAATCCATGGTGACAGCCATGCGCTCTATCTGCCGCGCCGAACAGCAAGGGAACGAATGGTTTGTGTCCGGCGAGCGACTCTGCGTGCCTTATGCTGCACAAGCTGCAGTTATTTTGGTGGCGGCAGACACAGCAACAGGCAAAGCCGTTTTTCTGGTAGAACCTGGCGATGCCGTCAAAACAGAATATGTCGATAGCACCAACCACGAGCCGCTGTACCACCTGCGACTCAACCAAGCCAAAGCAGAAAAATTGGGCGGTGCGGAAGTGCTGGACTTTATCGTCGAACACGCCAGTGTCGCCAGCTGCGCCGTCATGATCGGCATTGCCGAAGAAGCATTGCGCCGCACCGCCGAATACACCGCCGAGCGCAAACAGTTTGGCACCACTATCGCCAGCTTCCAGAACACCACCATGAAATGCGCCGATGCCTATATCGATATCGAATGCATGCGTTCGGCTTATTTTGAAGCACTGTGGAAACTGTCTGAGAACATGAAAGCCAGCGCCGAAGTGCACGCAGCAAAATGGTGGTCGGCTATCGGCGGGCATCGCGTTGCTCACACCGCGCAACACTTGCACGGCGGTATCGGTGCCGATGTGGAATATCCATTACACCGCTATTACCTGTGGTTTAAACAGCTGGAAATTGGCATGGGCGGCGGCACACAGCAATTAGCGCAACTGGGTTCGCTGCTCGCTGCAGACAACAGCATCCAGTTGTTGCCGCGCACAGCCTGAATCTGACGACATCGAGGCCTCATGGAATATCTCAGCGTTATTCGACACTGCCCGCTGTTCAAACTGCTTGACGATGAACAGTTCGCGCATATCGCACCACGCCTGCAGACAACCACCTTGCATGCAGGTGCCGTGCTATACAGCGAAGGTTCACCAGCCGACACTGTTTCCATCGTGCTGAATGGCGCGCTGGAAGCAGTGAAAATGAGTGTGCTGGGCGGTGAAGAAACCGTACTGAGTGAATTTGGCACCGGTGATGTCATCGGTGAAATGGCACTGCTGTCAGATCGCAAACGCTCCGCCAGTATTCGCGCACAACAGACCACCACCGTGGCCAGTTTCCAACGCGCGGTTTACGGCGCGCTGGAACGCCAACGCCCAGACATTGCACTGGCCGTGAT
>CAZZNL010000328.1:0-1894 GCA_964655625.1 uncultured Pseudomonadales bacterium | reverse complement strand
CGGTTTCTCGGCTCATTTCTTTGGGTGGATCAAACTTGTCTTTGATGATTTTGAATACCACATCGTAAGACGGCAGCGTGAACACACTCATCACCATGCCTTTGATACCTGGCGCGATAATGAATTGATCGTCCGATTGCTGTAAGTGGCGCAAAAAACTGCGATAGAACTCGGTTTTGCCGTGCTTGTTCTGGCCGATGGCGTTGTAGAGCTCGGCCAACTCTTTGTTGGGCATCAGCTGCTTGAGAAAGGCGACAATCTGCCCAGGGATAGGCGTATCCACCATGAAATAGGAGCGGGTGAACGAAAAAATAATGCTCACATCGTCGGTGTCAAAAATCGCGGTGTCGACATACATCGCGCCGCGCTCGTTGTTAATCAGCGGGATGACAAACGGAATATGACGGTCGCCGCCACTGATGCGCCCGACCAGATACGCACCTTTGTTGCGATAAAAAATGGATTTGAGCAGCTCCACCACAATGCCTTCGCGTTCTACGGGCATGAAGGGCAGGACGCGCTCCTTGAGTGCCAACACAATATGACGCACATCGCGCTCGGCATCTTCCATTTGAATGCTCAGCGCATAGTCAGTCAGGATGCGGTAGATGAGCGCGCGAACACTGCTGCCGATGGTGTAGCGGTTGAGCAGTGCGTCGTCGGTGTGCGTGGGTGTGTCGCCCTCATCGCTGCTGACAAACATCAGAGCGTCGTCGATTTCTTCGTGTTGAAACAGGTAGCAACAGATCGAGTTGTAGAAAGTTTTCAGCAGCTCGCGATTGTCCAGCTCGGCAACCTGCTGGCGAAACACTGGCTTGAGCGCCTGCCAGAATTGCAGCGTGGTACAGTCGCCGTGGGTCTGTTCCTGTAGCTCAGCGGCGATCTCCAGGATAATTTCTTTATATAAATCAATGCGTTGCTTTGCAATTTCCTGGGCTTCGACCCAGCGTGCCTTCTCAAATAGACCGCGTGCGCCCAGGGTCATCAATTGAAAGCATTGAAAATAGCGCCCGAAGCCGGTAAGAATAAGGCCGGTGGCCTGTTCAAGGTTTGACATTCGGATCCGTATGCCCTGGTAGTGTGGGGTGTCATCTTACCATGCAGTCGAAAGACGCCATGTCGAGCAGAAGCACAATGAAGACGACAAAGCAGACAATAAAACAGATAACAAAACGCACCATTCAATCAGATTTTTTTCACTTACCGCGTTTGGCGGTGTTCGCACTGAGCTTGCTCATGGCGCCGCTGGCCGATGCTGGCCTTTACATTTATCGCGGCCCAAACGGTGAAAAAATGGCGACCAACTTGCCGCAGTATGGCAATGGCTACAAGCTGGTGGCGCAAGGAGAAGATTTCGACAAGGTCAGTCGTTATATGGGGCGCAAAGGTCCGACGGCAGCCGATGCTCCGCTGTTCGCCATCGGCAAGCCGTACAAACGCAAATGGGTAAATTCATCGGAGTTTGATGATTACATTCGCAGCATTGGGCAGAAATACGGTGTTGAGCCGGCGCTGGTGAAAGCGGTGATTCAGGTGGAGTCCAATTTTAATCCTGAAGCAGTTTCGCGCGCGGGTGCGCGTGGTTTGATGCAGTTGATGCCAGGCACAGCGGCGCGCTTTTCAGTGAGCATGCAGCAAATTCACAACCCTTTAAAGAACATTGATGCCGGTGTGCGTTATTTGGCGTATCTCAAAACCTTGTTTCCCAATAACACCGAATTTGTATTGGCGGCTTACAACGCCGGTGAAAACAATGTGCTGAAATACAACGGCATCCCACCATTTCCTGAAACGCAGGATTATGTGGTCAAGGTGAGAAACTCTCACAATATATTCAAGCGTACTTTCTGGTAGTGCACAGCGAGGGATGTAGTGCACAGCGTGTGATGTAGTG
>CAZZNL010000327.1:0-1909 GCA_964655625.1 uncultured Pseudomonadales bacterium | reverse complement strand
GTGCAGGCGTCGGGGCGTTTGTTGCGCACAGAAACTGACACTGGGCGCATCACCGTGATGGATAGGCGCTTGGTTAGCAAGCGTTATGGTCGTGCGCTGTTGGACAGTCTGCCGCCGTTTCAGCGGGTGTTGGCGTAAACATTTGCAGCCCGTCTTGTTCGTAGGCAGGCGGTTCGCTGGTCGCCAGTGCGTACTGCATTTTTTGCGCGATAGCGGCTGCGCGTTGTTTCATGGTGTCGGCCATAGGGCCGCTGTAAAAACGATCAACCGTGCTGTGTAACAGAAACACCCAGCGGTGAAAGTGGTCTGTACTCATTGCAGCTTGGCGGTGCAGGTTGAGGTGCACCGCAAACACATTGCCTTGGTAGTTCCGTTCACCCAATAACTGGAATGCCCAAAAGTTGGCGATTTGGGGAATGTGTGTACTCAAGTCGAGTTGCGCCAGGTCGGTGAAATAGAAGCCAATAATCGGGTCGGTCATCAGCTGTTCATAAAAAACGGTGATGATGTGGAGCAAATCGTCGCGTGTTTGGATGTCGCGCATGAGAAAGCCCTCGGTAGTGGGGTTCTGGTGTCAGTGTACAAGGGTGCTGATGGCTCTGTATGCGCTGATGGTTCTGTATGCGCTGATGGTTCTGTATGCGCTGATGGCTCTGTATGCGCTGATGGCTCTGTGTACGCTGACGGCTCCTGCTAGAATGCGCCTTTGACTAATCAACGGATAGACGTTGTGCAATTTTTGCCCTGGTTGATCGGTTTACGTTATTTGTCGGCGCGCAAGGGGAGTCGCTTCGTCTCACTGTTTTCGTTCGCATCGGTGGCGGGCATGGCGGTGAGTGTGCTGGCCATGGTGCTGGTACTATCCATTATGAATGGCTTGGAAGGCGAAATGCGAGATCGTATTTTGCGCGCCGTGCCACACGCGCAATTGTCAGCGCCGCAAGGCATCGAGAACTGGTCTGCGCTGCTGCCGACATTGAAAGAGACAGGCGTGGTGTTGGCGGTGGCACCGCAGAATCGCGCGCGTGTTTTGTTGGAGTCTGATGCACGCATACATGGCGGTGATTTGTTTGGTGTGGATCCGCTGTTGGAAGCGGACGTGTCACACATTGCACAATCTATGGTGGATGGTCAGTGGTCAGCTTTGCAGCCCGGCAGCTTCGGTGTGGTATTGGGGCGTTCGCTGGCGCGACAGTTGCGAGTTAATGTCGGCGACAGCATTAACGTCATGTTGCCACAAGTGAGTGTGACGCCCCTGGGTTTGTTTCCGCGCAGCCGCCGCTTCACTGTTGTGGGAATTTTTTCAGTGGGTGCGCAATTGGATGCCAGTCAGTTGTACATCCATCTGGATGATGCCGCCCGTTTATTGCGCAGAGGCAATCACGTGGATGCACTGCGTTTGCGCTTTGATGATGTGATGCAAGCGCCGGAACGTTTAAAGCAATTGCAAAACCTGCCTCAGTTATCAGGTTATACCTTGCACAGTTGGCGCGATGAAAACAGCGTGTTGTTCAATGCTATTCGCATGGAAAGAATAATGGTGGCGATTATGTTGTCTGTGATTGTCGCCGTTGCCGTATTTAATCTGGTGTCTATTTTGACCATGGCGGTGGCTGATCGTCGCAATGATATTGCGGTGTTGCGCACCATTGGCGCATCACGCGGCACGATTCTGGCCGTTTTTTTGATTTACGGTATGGCGATGGGTGTGGTCGGCGTGGGCGTGGGCGCTATATTGGGCACGGTGTTGGCTTGGTACGTCAGTGATATTGCCGCGTGGCTTGAGCGCGTTATGCAAGCAATGCATGTGGATACCCAGAATGTATTGATGCATTTTCCCAGTGTCTGGCACTGGGAGCAGGCTTTGCTGATTGTGGTGTCGGCATTGTTATTGTGTTTATTGGCGGTG
>CAZZNL010000326.1:0-1909 GCA_964655625.1 uncultured Pseudomonadales bacterium | reverse complement strand
CCTTTTTCATTGCGATGAAAATCGAGCAGGCCGCTGGCACTGACGACATGCTCGACCAATTTGTGCAGCGGTTCTTCTTGCGTTTCTGCATCCAGACGCGCGATCAATGTTAAAAATCCCTGTACGGCATTGCTGGCACGTGCGGTTAAGTGCTGGCGTTTGATCAAGGCTTCCGCAGCCTGCCACAGAGAACACTGCTGTTCACGCGCCTGCTGGCGGATATCTTCCACGGTTCTTTCGCCGATAGCGCGTGTGGGCGTATTGATAACGCGTTCAAAGGCGGGATCATCGTGGCGATTCCACAACAACCGCAAATACGCCAACGCATTTTTAATTTCCAGGCGCTCATAGAATTTTTGCCCGCCGTACACCACATAAGGCAGACCGCGCTGCAGCAACGCCTCTTCCAAAGTGCGCGACTGCGCGTTGGAACGGTACAGCAGGGCTACATCGCGGCGCGCGCCACCCGCTTCAATATAGGCACTGATGCGATCGACAATAAAGCGCGCTTCATCTTGTTCATTGAATGCGGCGTAAACCGAAATCAAATCACCATCGACGCTATCCGTCCACAACTCCTTGCCCATCCGGCCACGGTTGTTGTCGATCACGGCATTGGCCGCTTTCAAAATGGTGCCGGTAGAGCGGTAGTTTTGTTCCAGACGCACCGTGTGGACATTATGAAAATCACGCGTGAAGCGCTGGATATTTTCAATGCGCGCACCGCGCCAACCGTAGATAGATTGATCGTCATCGCCAACCGCCGTCACACAGGCAGACTGCCCCGCCAACACGCGCAACCAAGCGTACTGAATAGTGTTGGTGTCCTGAAATTCATCGACCAATAAAAAACCAAAACGCTGCTGATAGTGTTCCAGCAACAAGGGATTGCTCAACCACAATTCATGGGAGCGCAGTAACAACTCACCAAAATCTACCAGGCCGCCGCGCTCACAAGCTTCTTCATATGCCGCATAAATTTTGATTAATGTGTCGCTGTACAAATCACCCGTGCGCTGCAAATATTTGGCGCGCTGACCTTCATCTTTTTGTCCGCCGATATACCACTGGATTTGTTTTGGCGGCCAGCGGCCTTCATCGATCTCCAGATTTTTCATCACCCGCTTGATCAAACGCAGCTGGTCATCGCTGTCGAGAATCTGGAATTGCTCTGGCAAGCCGGCTTCGCGCCAATGCATTTTTAACAGCCGGTGGGCGAGACTGTGGAAAGTCCCCACCCATAAATGGCGCGACAGCGAACCGAGCCGCTCCTCCAACCGGCTGCGCATTTCGCGCGCGGCTTTGTTCGTAAAAGTCACCGCCATGATGGCGTGCGGCAGTATGTTTTCCACTTGTAGCAGCCAGACAATGCGCTGCACCAACACCCGCGTCTTGCCGCTGCCCGCGCCCGCTAAAATCAGCTGATTTTCCGGCGGCGCACTGACCGCTTCGCGCTGGGCGTCGTTGAGAGAATCAAGTTGGGAAGAAATATCCATAGCGCCGCATCGTAAGGTCAACAGAAACAAAAACCGGGGCATCGGCCCCGGCTCTTTTACTGCATGGACAGTTATTTTTTGCTGGCAAGTCCTTTGCGTTCTTTCTCAATCAGAAAATCCGCCACTTTCAGCATGTTTTCTTGCGAGCCCGCCATTTCGGTTGAAATGCGATACTTGCCATTCACAACCATCTCCGGCGTGCCTTCTATACCATAACTGCGAGCTCTGGCGTCAGCCTGGCGCGTTTGCGATTGCACGGAGAATGAATCATAAGCCTTGCGCGCATCGACTTCTGGCGTGCCGTGTGCGGCGAACAGTGCGACGACTTCATTTTCATTGACCAGGCCTTTCTTTTCTTCCTGCATCGCTTTGAAAATGATTTTGTGCATCGCACTCAGCACACCCAGTTGTTT
>CAZZNL010000325.1:0-1910 GCA_964655625.1 uncultured Pseudomonadales bacterium | reverse complement strand
GTGTTGAGCGCCTCATCGGCCAGCAGATACACGCTGCCGCCGTCACCACCATCGCCACCATCCGGGCCGCCAAACGGCACATATTTCTCGCGCCGGAAACTCATGCAGCCATTTCCGCCTTTGCCGGCGTGGACGGCGATGGGGACTTCATCAACAAATTTCATGGGCGTATTCCGACAACTTGTGCGCTAGCTTAAAACAAAAAAGCCCCGCAAGGCGGGGCTTTTTGAGGCATGCCTAGTATCAGGCAGCAACAACGCTGACAAAACGACGGTTGTGCTCACCTTTGACTTCAAACTTGACTACGCCGTCTGCTTTAGCAAACAGTGTATGGTCTGTGCCGATACCAACATTCTCACCAGCGTGATACTCAGTGCCGCGTTGACGCACGATAATGTTGCCCGCAACCGCTTTCTGGCCGCCGAACAATTTGACGCCAAGGCGTTTGGACTGGGAATCGCGACCGTTTTTGGTGCTACCGCCTGCTTTCTTGTGTGCCATATCTATCTACCTCTTTTTGTTCTGCGCAAGATCAGGCGCTGATCGCAGTAATTTTGATCTGGGTGAACCACTGACGGTGACCCTGTTGTTTGCGATAGTGCTTGCGACGACGGAACTTGATAATACGGATTTTATCCGCACGACCATGGCCTACCACTTCAGCTGACACTTTACCGCCAGCCACGAAAGGCGCGCCGATTTTCACGTCTGCGCCGTTGCCCACCATCAGCACTTCACTGAAATCGATCTTGTCGCCTGCTGCAGCTTCCAGCAGTTCGACATTCAATACTTCACCTTCTACAACCCGGTGCTGCTTACCACCAGACTCAATTACCGCGTACATATTCATCACTCCACAAAATGCCCGCCTTTTCCAGGCAGGTCGAAGGGCGCGCATTGTAAGAAAATCAAAGCGCTCAGGCAAGTCACTTTGCCGTTTTTCCTAGCGACGAGTAGAATCCGGCCCGCCCATCGAGCCAGACCCCGCCAATACACCCCAATACCCTGAGGTTATACATGGAAATATACAAGGACTTCTCCATCGAAGCCGCCCATCGTCTGCCTCATGTACCCCCAGGTCATAAATGTGCTCGACTGCACGGGCATTCGTTCCAAATCACAATCCACGTCGAGGGCACCGTGGACACCCATCATGGCTGGGTCATGGACTTCGCCGACATCAAAGCCGCATTCAGACCCATCTGGGAGCAGCTCGACCACCACTACCTCAACGATATTCCCGGCCTCGAAAACCCCACCAGCGAAAACCTTGCGCGCTGGATTTGGCAAGCACTAAAACCCGGCCTGCCCTTACTCAGCAAGATCACGGTCAAAGAAACCTGCACTAGCGGCTGCGTGTATACCGGCAACTAAGCCCGCACTAACCAGGTTCATACTTGGAAAAAAGCGCAAGACCAGATTATCATTCAAGCAGAACATTGCGGATAACCTCTCAAAGCCATGCAACGCAAGCCTCTCGACAAGCATTGCACCCATCGCGGACTCGCCACGCAGTCCCTGCATGGCTTTTGTCTGCTGCTACTGCCCTGAGGGGCATCGATATCGCTCGCCCCGCGTGGGGCCACTATTGCAAGCAAAACCCATTCTGTAACTGATCAAATTTTGGAGTAGCACCATGTCTACATCAGCTGACATTAAAGATCGCTTGATTATTTTTGATACCACCTTGCGCGACGGCGAACAAAGCCCCGGCGCATCCATGACTCGCGATGAAAAAATTCGCATTGCACGCCAATTGGAAAAACTGGGTGTCGACGTAATCGAAGCCGGTTTTGCCGCAGCCAGCCCTGGCGATTTCGATGCCGTGCGCACCATCGCCGAAACCATCAAACATTCCACCGTGTGTTCACTGTCTCGCGCCAATGAAAAAGATGTGCGCCGCGCGGGGG
>CAZZNL010000324.1:0-1913 GCA_964655625.1 uncultured Pseudomonadales bacterium | reverse complement strand
CGCATACACACACGCCTGCCCATTGTTATTCCCCAACGCATCACGGCCGAACTGGTGCAATGGCTGACCGGCAGCCGCTTACAGCCCGTGGTCGTACTGCACTGTAATCACCCCAATGAAATCGACGCTGCAGTATCCCGTGCCATTTTCACCTTGCGCAGTGCAGGAGTCACGGTACTCAACCAATCCGTGTTACTGGCGGGTGTCAATGACAACACCGCCGCATTGGCAGAACTCAGTGAGCGCCTGTTTGCGACTGGCTGCCTCCCCTACTACCTGCACGCACTGGACAAAGTGCGCGGCAGCCAACACTTCGCCCTGCCCGACCACCGCGCGGTCCAAATTCACCGCGAGCTACAGGCCTGCCTTCCCGGATTTCTAGTGCCGCGCCTCGTGCGTGAAAATGCTGGCCAGCCGTCAAAATCCTGGCTGAGCTGAGATTTAAGCCACAACCTTTTTATTTGGCAGATAAGTTCGCTATTATCGACAGTCCTAGGCGCCATCGCCTCATTAGAACAATTATCTGAACCTGCATAGTCCATGAGTCAAATAGACACTATCCGCCTGCTGATCATCAATGATGATGCCAATGAAGTTGAGCGCCTCCTGAGCATGTTGCGCAATTCTGGGCGCACGACACGTCCACAACATGTGCCCAGTATCGAAGGTCTGGAGAAATTACTGGGTGACCAAGCCTGGGATCTGCTGCTGGCCGTCGACACTGCAAAATCCTGCGACGCCAAAACGGCACTGCGCACAATCAAAAAATTGGACAAGGACATTCCTGCTATTTTTCTGAGCGAATGTGACCCAGACGAATTCAATATGGCATTGATTGACGGTCTCAAAGCCGGTGCGCGCGATGTCGTCATACTCGACGATGACCAACATCTGTTGATGACCATGGCGCGCGAGCTTGGCAACCTAGTGGAACGACGTGAACGGCGCGCCGCCGACCGCAAGCTGCTCGCCGCCGAGAAGCGCTGCCAGCAGCTGCTAGACAGCTCTCGCGATGCCATCGCCTATGTCGAAGACGGCATGTTTCTGTACGCCAACCAAAGTTTTGCCGAGTTGTTTGGCTATAAAGACATTGACGACATTATTGCCATGCCCGTTATCGACATCATTAGCAGTGCCGATCAAGACAAGTACAAACAATTTATGAAGGCCTTCAAACTTAGCGAAGAAGGCGAACAAGCACTGCAACTCACGGGCGTTCGCAATAATGGCGGCTCATTCAGCATGGATATCGCCGTTACGCACGCCATCCATGAAAACGACCCTTGTATCCAGTTACTCGTTGCTGCAAAAGTAGGCCTCGATAGTGCCGCCGTCGAAGCAGAAATTAAAAAAGTTAGCTCAATCGATCCACTGACAGGTATCTACAACCGCGTCTACATGTCGAACGCGATCAATCAAGCCATACGCAATGCATCGGAACAAGACAAATACAGTTCACTGCATATTATCAGCATCGATTTGTACGACCATCTTCGCACCACACTCGGCGTATCAGGTCGCGATGCTGCTGTTGCTGATCTGGCCAAATTCATCAAAGGCAACATTGATGGTAATACCATCCTAGGCCGGGTCGCCGATGATGAATTTGCACTGCTAACTAACAACACGGAAGAAGAACAGCAAGTTTCTTTGGCACGCAATCTCTGCAAACAAATCGCCGACCATATTTGCCAAGCAGCTGGCAAAACTGCGCAGGTGACTGTCAGCATCGGCATTTGCCCTATTACCGAAAAAATCACCAGCCCCGATCAAGTCATGGATCGCGCTCATGCCGCCTGTAAAGAGGTGCTGACTGCCGGCAAGAATGGCAGCGGCAACGATGCGAAATATTTTACTGCCAAACTCAGCGACACCGCAGAAATTGATGACTCCCTGGTTACAGAGGTTGTTGA
>CAZZNL010000323.1:0-1941 GCA_964655625.1 uncultured Pseudomonadales bacterium | reverse complement strand
GTGAAGGATAGACCGGCTGCCAATATGATTGCGGCAGCAGAAAAAAGTGGTCGTCTGCATCCGGGCGATACCTTGATTGAAGCTACCAGCGGTAATACGGGAATCGCGTTGGCGATGGTGGCCGCCATCAAAGGTTATCGCATGATTTTGGTGATGCCAGACAATATGACTGCAGAGCGCAAAGCGGCCATGAGCGCTTACGGTGCGGAGTTGGTGTTGGTGTCGCAGGCACAAGGTATGGAGGGTGCGCGCGATTTGGCGTTGGCGATGCAGGCAGAAGGTCGCGGCATGGTGCTCGATCAGTTTGGCAACATGGATAATCCCGAGGCGCATTATGTCGGTACTGGTCCTGAAATCTGGCGACAGACCGCTGGGCAAATCACGCATTTTGTCAGCGCAATGGGAACAACCGGCACCATTATGGGAACGGCGCGCTTTTTGAAAGAGCAGAATCCCGCCATTCAAATCGTCGGTTTGCAGCCGGCAGAAGGTGCGTCCATTCCTGGCATTCGCCGGTGGTCACCGGAATATCTGCCGGAAATTTTTGATGCCTCGCGCGTGGATACCGTCGTGGAAATGACACAGGACGAAGCGGAGCGTACGACGCGTGATCTGGCGCGCGTGGAAGGTATTTTTTGTGGCATATCATCAGGCGGCGCGGTAGCTGCGGCGTTGCGTTTGGCGCAGCAGGTACAAAATGCCACGATTGTGACCATTGTGTGTGATCGCGGCGATCGCTACTTGTCATCCGGTATTTTTAATTCCTGAGCGGTGTTGCCGCGCAGGTTGATGAGATTGTCATGGTCAAAATTCGTAAACATCATCCATTGGAAAGTCAGGACAATGTCGATGTCGAAGTGTGGTTGGCCAATCTTCGTCAGCAGCGCGATTTTTCTGATGCGCAGATTGAGCAGCTGCGTGCCGCCTGTGCTGCCAGTTTTCAAGCGGAGTTAACGCGCTCAGAGTCGGACAAGCGCTGGCAGGAAACCAGTTGCTTTCATACCGGCCTGGAAATGGCGACGATTCTGAGCGAATTGGATCTCGATGTCGAAACGCTAGTTGCTGCGATTCTTTATCGCGCAGTGCGTGAAGAGCGTCTGCCGTTGGCACAAGTGGTGCAGGCATTTGGTTCAGGAGTCGCCACCTTGATCGAAGGTGTGTTGCGTATGGCCTCGGTCAGCGCCTTGCAAAGTCTGAGCGAAGAAAAGGTGTTGGGTCGCGCCGCTGAAGTACAGGTGGAAAATCTGCGCAAAATGCTGGTGGCGATCATCGATGATGTGCGTGTGGCGTTGGTCAAGATTGCCGAGCGCACCTGTGCGATACGCGCAGCCAAAAATGCGCCCGAAGAAAAGCGGCGGCGCGTAGCGCGTGAAGTGATGAGTGTCTATGCGCCGTTAGCGCATCGCCTGGGTATCGGGCATTTGAAATGGGAGCTGGAAGATCTCGCCTTCCGCTATTTGGAGGTTGATGCTTACAAGCATATCGCTCGCCTTTTAGATGAACGCCGCGTGGATCGTGAGCGCTTTATTGCGCAGGCAAAAGTGCAGCTGGAGCAGGCATTACAGCAAGCGAGTATAAAGACGGAGATTTCCGGTCGCGTAAAGCACATCTATAGCATCTGGCGCAAAATGCGTACCAAAGGTATCGGCTTTTCACAGGTATACGATATTCGCGCGCTGCGTGTTTTGGTGCCTACCGTGCAGGATTGTTACACCGCGCTGGGTGTTGTACACGGTTTATGGCGCAACATTCCTAATGAGTTTGACGATTACATCGCCAATCCGAAAGAAAATGGCTATCGCTCCTTGCACACAGCGGTCGTGGGGCCGGAAGGAAAAGTATTGGAAGTGCAGATTCGCACTTTTGACATGCACAAGGAAGCTGAGTTTGGTGTGTGCGCACATTGGCAGTACAAAGGCACCGACCCCGCAGACCCAGCAG
>CAZZNL010000322.1:1734-1949 GCA_964655625.1 uncultured Pseudomonadales bacterium | reverse complement strand
GTTTCGGCAGGTGCTAGCCCGGATATTGATACGGTACTCAGCGTAGGTGGCCCGAGTGAGGCCACGGTGACGTCCAAGACCGGCGGCGCTAACAACTGGGTTCGCTTTGATTCTCGTGGTATGGCGGAAGAATCCACCACGCTTGAGGTGAAGCCCGATACCTGTGCAACAGGAACACGCTACCAGGAGATGGTCATCAACATCGTGGGTCGCGT
>CAZZNL010000322.1:0-1724 GCA_964655625.1 uncultured Pseudomonadales bacterium | reverse complement strand
CATCCCTTCGCGTTATTCATAGAAGAAACCGCCGCCAATTGACCAACTGGCGCCAGCAGGCGGGTTTTTCCTTGGTGGAAGTGTTGATTGCCTTTTTTGTACTGGCGATAGGCTTGCTGGGCTTGGCAGGGTTACAACTCAAAGCCATGCAGTTTAACCAGTCGGCATTTCAGCGCTCGACGGCAATGGTGTCTGCCTCAGACTTGCTAGACAGCATGCGCCTTACACGCACAGATGCCACAGGCAACAGCTATGACATGGCCTGGGGCAACAGCTATTCCGGTGGTGGCTCTGGGTTGGTGGCAGCAAAAATGAATGAATGGGTAGCCAATATTGCCAGCAGTTACCCAGAAGGTGAGGGCATGGTGAATTGCGATGTCAACCAGATTTGTACTGTCGGTATTCGGTGGCGTGATCGCTTTAGTGCTAGCGCTACCGATTGGGAAACCGTAACTATTACCAGCCAGATGTGAGGGCTTGCCGTGATGATGCTCACAACAAAAAGTAAAGCCAGCCAGCGAGGATTGACACTGGTAGAGCTGATGATTGCCGTCGCACTGGGTATTTTTCTGGTGTGGGGCGCGTTGCAGGCTTTTCTGACCGGTAAGCGAACCTACTCCATGCAGGAAGCGCTGTCGCGCATTCAGGAAAATACACGTTTGGCACAAGAAACGCTTGGCTTTGATATTCGCAGCGCAGGTAATTTTGGGTGTGTATCCGGAAAGTATGTGGCTACGGGGCCGGCGACTACGGCAGATCCAGATCCTAGTAATTTGTTACTTAATAAGACTAAAGCTGAGTTCAATATTAACAATACAGTGTTTGGTGCTAACGATGTTTCCGGGGCTGCAAACGGTGATATGAACTTGAATTTGCCATTGAGCCCTGTACCTGTTGCGGGTACAGATATTTTGTTAGTGCACACAGGAGTTGATACTGGGCGCAATGTACTGAGCATGGGGCCGGGTTCGATCAGCATGCCTCCAGCGCCAGCGGTTCCTACTACCGGCATGTTCTACATGAACAACGATGGCAGCGTGCAAATGGGTGATGTTGTGGCCATTACCGACTGCACCAAAATGATGATTTTTACACCAGCCAGTGTGAGTGCTGCTGGTATGTTTGCGCAGATTAATGGTGCTTTTCCTTATGCGCCGAATGAGGGTTCTACCATCATGCGCTTGGATGCTGTTGTCTATTACATTGGAATTAACCCTAATGGTCGTCGTTCACTGTATCGCCGGGTGAATCAAGGAACATCAGAAGAATTGCTGCAGGGTGTAGAAGATATGCAACTGCAGTTTGGGGTGGATTCTGCAGGCAATGACGGCGAAGTGGACAGTTTTACAACGGCAGATAACGTGACTGCAGAGCAATGGATGGCTTGGTTTCAGGGGGGGAAATTAGCCTCGACGTATCAGAACGTAGTGGCAGTGCGCTTTTCCTTGCTGATGAGTAGCGATGAGCAGTTGTTAGAGGCGCCGAAGCAATACACCTATAACGGTGCCGCAACAACAGCGCCAGACAGACGCATTTATCAGGTAGTGGATGGCACGATTGCCATTCGCAGCCGTTTGAATTGAAGTTGAGTGAGAGGTGCCAGTGGTTATGAACACTTCATACAGACAAATCAACAAAAGTCAGCAGCGCGGGGCCACGTTAATTGTTGGCATGATCATGTTGCTGTTGCTCACGCTGATCGGTGTGGCCGGCATGCAAGATAC
>CAZZNL010000321.1:0-1951 GCA_964655625.1 uncultured Pseudomonadales bacterium | reverse complement strand
CACGGTTTGGATGCGCGCCGAATAATCCACATGTGTGACAGCGGGAATCTGTGAGCGCGGCACATTTAATTTTTCAATGCCGAACAGGCGTTCTTGTTCAGGCGTCATAGGGATGCGTTTGCTGTCTGCAACTGGTGCGACCATGAGCATATAGGGGCTGACAGCGGTGTGTTGAAACCATTCGCTCACTTTGTCGGCTTTTACCGCCGGCGCAAACGGACGAAATGATTCGCGATATTTGATTTTGAGGTTCATCACCGACTGCATTTTGGGGCTGCGAGGATCGCCAATGATCGAGCGTCCGCCCAAGGCGCGCGGGCCGAATTCCATGCGTCCTTGAAACCAGCCAACCACGTTTTCGTCCGCCATGATTTTTGCCAGTTGTGGCAGTAGTTCACTGTCGTCTAAACGCTGGTATTTGGCGCCGATGCTATCGAGATATTGCTGGATTTCTGCATCGGAAAAGCGCGGCCCCAAATAACTGCCCTGCATGCTGTCGCCGGGTTTTGCTGTGCGCGGCTGATCGAGATACTGATACCAAATGGCCAGCGCTGCACCGAGTGCACCACCGGCATCACCGGCTGCTGGTTGTACCCACACTTCACTGAATGGCCCTTCGCGCAGCAGACGGCCATTGGATACACAGTTCAGTGCGACACCGCCGGCCAAGCAGAGTTTGTCGACGCCCAGTTCGCTGTGCACGGTGCGAGCCAGTTTCAGCACAATTTCTTCGGTGACGACTTGAATGGAGCGCGCCAGATCCATTTCTTTTTGCGTCACTTCCGATTCGCGCGCGCGCGGTGGGCCGTTAAAGAGACGATGAAATTTATCATTTGTCATCGTCAGGCCAGTGGCGTAATTGAAGTAGCTCATATCAAGACGAAAAGTGCCGTCTTCTTTCACGTCGATCAGGTTATCGAGAATCAGGTCGACATACTTCGGCGCGCCGTAAGGAGCCAGTCCCATCAGTTTGTATTCACCGGAGTTGACCTTGAAGCAGGTGTAATAGGTGAACGCGGAGTAGAGCAAACCGAGAGAGTGAGGGAAGTTAATATCCCACTGCGGTGTCAGTTGATTGCCGTTGCCGAGCCACACCGAGCTGGTGGCCCATTCGCCCACGCCGTCGAGACACATGACCACGGCTTTCTCAAACGGGCTGGGGAAAAAGGCAGAAGCTGCGTGCGACTGATGATGCTCGGTGAACATCAGCGGCGGCAGTTCGGTTTCTTTCAAATTGCCGAGCGCAGCCAGTTCGCGCCGCAGGGTTTTTTTCAAATACAGTTTTTCTTTCAGCCATACGGGAATGGCTTTGACGAAAGAGCGAAAACCTGCGGGAGCATAGGCCAAATAGGTTTCCAGCAGGCGCTCAAATTTGATTAAAGGTTTGTCGTAGAACACCACATGCGTTACATCGGCCAGCTGCAACCCGGCTTCTTGCAGGCAGTAGCGGATGGCTTCGGCCGGGAAATTGGCATCGTGCTTTTTGCGTGTGAAGCGTTCTTCCTGCGCGGCAGCGACGATCTTGCCATCGACCACCAGCGCAGCGGCACTGTCGTGGTAGTAGGCGGAAACCCGAGCTAAAAGAGCGTTCGCCTTGATACGATCGGCCGCGATTTCCGCGAGGCTTCCGACGATCACCGAGTGATGGTAAGTACCGGGAGCTTTCATCATTAAATTGTGCAGCAGAGGATGGTTGAAGTTTGAAAGCTCGAGAAGTTTCAAGCTCGTCGTGTAGCCGAGCAGGGATTCGAGCACGGGAATAAGGGAGCCCGCCAAAATCGCGGAGAAAATTCCAGAAAGGAAAGCAAACAAGGTCGAGACTGCCACATCCATCCAGTCGACACTTCTAAAGCCCAAGAAGTGAATGAGAGAGTAGGCCATGACGAGTAGGCCTCCCACTGTTCCGCTCCAAACGCCGCAGCGATAAAGATCCGTGCGCTGTTTGCAGGCC
>CAZZNL010000320.1:0-1966 GCA_964655625.1 uncultured Pseudomonadales bacterium | reverse complement strand
GTTGGCACCAATACCTTGCCGCCCATGTGGCCACACTTCTTGACCGATGCCAACTGGTCTTCAAAGTGAACACCGGCAGCGCCCGCCTCGATCATTGATCTCATCAGTTCGTAAGCATTCAGCACGCCACCGAAACCGGCCTCCGCATCCGCCACGATCGGCAGGAAGTAATCCACATAGCCGGCATCGCCAGGCTTGAGGCCAGCTTTCCACTGAATCTGGTCAGCACGCTTGAAGCTATTGTTGATACGCTTAACGACAGCTGGCACGGAGTCGACAGGATACAGCGACTGGTCTGGATACATGGTTGAGGCTGAGTTGTTGTCAGCCGCGACCTGCCAACCTGACAAGTAAATGGCTTGCACACCTGCTTTTGCCTGTTGTACTGCCTGACCGCCGGTCAGAGCGCCCATGCAGTTCACAAAATCTTTTTCTGGACGGAAAGCAGGTTTGGCACCTTGGGTCACCATCTCCCACAATTTTTCAGCACCGCGCTTGGCGATGGTGTTTTCAACCTTGATAGAGCCGCGCAGACGCACAACATCTTCCGCAGAATAAGGACGCGTAACACCTTTCCAGCGTGGGTTTTCAGCCCAGTCTTTCTTCAAACGGGCGATTTCAGCATCACGATCGTAATTACCGATGGACATGGCAGTCTCCAACAGGGTTTAGGGGTGGTGAAAGGAGGCGGCATTTTAGGGAGCTGGCTTTGATTTTTCCACCCAAACCAAGGCCACAAACCCCATTTTTATGCAGATTGGCGCAATTTTCTGCTGAAGTTTTTTTACAACAGGCTTGCTCTGCTATCATTTCGCCACTTGCGGCAGTCGATCTATTTTTCTGCCCCCTCCTCTTACTCCTGAATGTGAGCCAATGTCATGAGCAACCCTACTCCACGCATTACTTTGGGCAATCTTCAAATTGCTCAATCTCTCTACCAATTAGTCGCTGACCATGTATTGCCTGGACTGGAGATCAGTACTGAAGATTTTTGGGGCGCTTTTGAGTCCATCGTTATGGACTTGGGACCAAAGAACAACATTTTGCTTGGCAAACGCGACACGCTGCAGAAACAAATTGACACGTGGCACCAATCACATTGCGACAAGCCACACGATCACAATAAATACAAAGCGTTTTTAGAGAAGATCGGTTATTTGATGCCAGAAGGCCCGGATTTTAATATCACCACCGATCATGTCGATGATGAAATCGCCACACTGGCCGGCCCACAGTTGGTTGTTCCCGTTAAAAACGCACGCTATGCACTCAATGCTGCCAATGCGCGCTGGGGCTCACTGTACGATGCGCTGTATGGAACCGATGTCATTGACGAGGCTGATGGCTGTGAAAAAGGCAACAGCTATAATCCAAAACGCGGCGCCAAAGTTATTGCCTATGTGCGTGAATTTCTTGATAAAACAGCACCGCTGCAGCAGGGCTCGCACGCTGATGCAGTGAAATATGCCGTTATCAACGCAGCATTAGAAGTTACACTGAAAGACGGCAGCAAAACCACACTAAAAGAACAGGAAAAATTTGCCGGTTACTGGTTTCGTAATACCGACGGCAGTCCGTCCAATCCTTCGCATATTTTGCTGCGCAATAACGGACTCTATATCGACATCCAAATTGATGCTGAACATTCTGTTGGTCGCGATGATCCCGCACACATCAAAGATGTCGTACTCGAATCCGCCATCACTACTATTCAGGATTGCGAGGACTCTGTCGCTGCTGTCGATGGCGAAGATAAAACTGAAGTCTATCGCAACTGGCTGGGCTTGATGAAAGGCACTCTCACTGATACTTTTATCAAAAACAATAAAGAAGTTACTCGCACCCTGGCGCCCGACCTGCATGCATTAAATCCAAAAGGCGAGCCCATTACACTGCATGGTCGTGCCTTGATGCTGGTGCGCAATGTTGGGCATTTGATGACCAACGAAGCCGTATTGCTCAAAGA
>CAZZNL010000319.1:1709-1967 GCA_964655625.1 uncultured Pseudomonadales bacterium | reverse complement strand
GGACAGCCTGAACACCCAAACACCGGAAGGCATCACCCTGAAGCCGCTGTACACCGCAGCAGACACCGCCGCGCTGCCACACGCCGACACCCTGCCTGGCTTTGCGCCGTTTATTCGCGGCCCGCAATCCACCATGTATGCCGGCAAGCCGTGGACCATTCGCCAGTACGCGGGTTTCTCCACCGCTGAAGAATCCAACGCGTTCTACCGCAAAGCACTGGCCGCTGGCGGCCAAGGTGTGTCTGTGGCTTTTGACCT
>CAZZNL010000319.1:0-1699 GCA_964655625.1 uncultured Pseudomonadales bacterium | reverse complement strand
ACTCCGATCACCCCCGCGTAACTGGCGATGTCGGCAAGGCCGGCGTAGCCATTGATTCTGTCGAAGACATGAAAGTGCTGTTCGATGGCATCCCGCTCGACAAAGTTTCGGTGTCGATGACCATGAACGGTGCCGTATTGCCGGTGCTGGCGGGTTACATTATCGCCGCTGAAGAACAAGGCGTGAGCCAAGATCAACTGTCTGGCACCATCCAGAACGATATCTTGAAAGAATTTATGGTGCGCAACACATACATTTATCCACCCGCGCCATCCATGAAAATCATTGGCGACATCATCGCCTACTGCTCCAAAAATCTGCCGAAATTCAACACCATTTCCATTTCCGGCTATCACATTCAAGAAGCCGGTGCCGATGCCGCACTGGAACTGGCCTACACACTGGCCGACGGCAAGGAATATATTCGCACTGCACTCGCCGCCGGCTTGGACATCGACGACTTCGCCGGTCGCTTGTCATTCTTCTGGGGCATCTCCATGAACTTCTACATGGAAATTGCCAAACTGCGCGCCGGTCGCTTGCTGTGGTCGCGCATCGTCAGCGAATTCAACCCGAAAAGTGAGCGCTCGAAAATGTTGCGCACACACAGCCAGACCTCGGGCTGGTCGTTGACTGAACAAGATCCCTACAACAACGTCGTGCGCACCACCATCGAAGCGATGGCCGCTGTATTCGGCGGCACGCAATCACTGCACACCAATGCACTCGATGAAGCCATCGCCTTGCCGACGGAGTTTTCTGCGCGCATTGCCCGCAACACACAACTGATCATTCAAGAAGAAACCGGCATTTGTAATGTGGTTGATCCGTGGGGCGGCTCCTACATGATGGAAAGCCTCACGCAAGAACTTGCAGACAAAGCGTGGGCGCTTATTGAAGAAATCGAAAGCAAAGGCGGCATGGCAAAAGCGGTGGAATCTGGCCTACCAAAAATGCGCATTGAAGAATCCGCTGCAAAAAAACAAGCGCGTATTGACCGCGGCGAAGATGTGATTGTCGGCGTAAACAAATACAAACTCGCCAAAGAAGATGATGTCGAAATTCTGGAAATCGACAACGTCGCGGTACGCGAATCACAAATCAAACGCTTGAGCGATCTCAAAGCCAAACGTGACAACGCCAAAGTGGAAGCCATTCTGAATCAACTGACAGAAGCCGCCAAAACAGGAGACGGCAACCTGTTGGATTTAGCCATTCAAGCGACGCGCCTGCGCGCAACCGTTGGCGAAATTTCTTTTGCGCTAGAAAAAGAATTTGGCCGTTACAACGCACAAGCACGCACCATTTCCGGTGTTTACGGAGGCGCATATCAAATGGATCAAGATTGGCAAAATATCATGACTGACGTCCAGGCTTTCGCCGATAAAAACGGCCGCCGCCCACGCATGCTGGTATGCAAAATGGGACAAGACGGTCACGATCGCGGCGCAAAAGTGATTGCTACAGCATTTGCTGATCTCGGTTTTGATATTGACCTATCGCCAATGTTCTCCACACCGGCAGAAGTTGCCAAACAAGCGGTCGAAAATGATGTGCACATCGTCGGTTGCTCCTCACAAGCGGCCGGTCATAAAACTTTGGTACCAGAATTGATTGCCGAACTGAAAAAACTCGGCGCCGATGACATCATCGTCATCGCCGGCGGCGTAATCCCTAAACAGGATTACGACTTTCTGTT
>CAZZNL010000318.1:0-1972 GCA_964655625.1 uncultured Pseudomonadales bacterium | reverse complement strand
CACTTCGCCTGTGGCTACGCCGCCCAACAGTGCTTGCAGTGCAGCATCGCCGTATTTTTGCACGGCCAGCGCAGAAACCAGTGAAGGCAGTGCAGGCACTGGTGCTAACACGCGGCCACATTCTTCCAAAAACAATGCGAGTTCTGCAAAACCGTAGCCCATGCCGCCGTTGTTTTCAGGCACGGCAATGCCGAGTAAACCGGCATCGGCCAATTGCGACCACAGTTTGCCGTTGTAGCGTTCTTTGGCCCACATATCGTATTGGTGCAATTCATCGGCGGTAACCTGGTCGCCGAGAATTTGGTGAGCCAGGGTTTGGATATCTTTTTGTTCGTCAGTTAATCCGAAGTTCATGATCGTGTCTCCCTAACTCAAGCGCGCAAGGGGCGCGGCATGTTGAGGCCAAAGATGGAAATGATGTCGCGTTGGATTTCGTTCGTGCCGCCGCCGAAAGTGAGAATCGACAGCGTGCGGTACAGACGTTCCAACTCACCTTCGAGCACGATAGCTTCAGAGTGGGAGTGCAAAGTGGCCGACTGGCCGAGAATTTCCATCAGATCGCGACAGGCCTCGATCATGTATTCCGAGCCGTACACTTTGGCGGCCGAAGCTTCGGCCATGTCCAGGCCGCCCTGGGCGATAGACCAGGCTTGTTTGTAGCAGATTAGCTTGATGGCTTCCGCGCCAGCGCGCACTTTGGCGAGTTTCATTTTTACCCAGTCTTGATCGATCAGGCGTTGGCCATTGGCTAGTCGGGTTTTTTCGGCATATTCACAGACTTTGCGGAAGATGCCGACGATAGGGCCGTGGGTCACCAGCGCCAAACGCTCGCGGTTGAGCTGGCTCATGATCACACCCCAGCCGCGATTCTCTTTGCCGACCATCCACTCTTTAGGGACGCGCACATTTTCATAATAGGTGGCGTTAGTGCGCACGGAGCCGAGCGTTTTCACTTGTGTGATGGAAATGCCGGGGTGATTCATCGGGATCAGGAACATGGAAATCGAGCCGTGTTTGCCTTTTTCCTCGACGTCACCTGTGCGACAGGCGAGCCACACATAGTCAGAAAACTCGGCCAGAGAGGTCCACATTTTCTGGCCATTGATGATGTAGTGGTCATCGCCGTCTTTGACTGCGCGCGTTTTCATGGAGGCGAGATCGGTACCTGAACCGGGTTCTGAGTAGCCGATACAGATGCACACTTCACCGGCGAGAATCTGCGGGATGATGCGGGCTTTCAATTCTGGGCTGCCAAATTGGGCGAGGGCGGGGCCTACTGATTCCGAGGTGAGAAAAGGAAAAGGGAAACCGGCTTTCATGATTTCCGAGAAGAAAATGTATTGTTCAATCGGTGATTTCGCTTGGCCGCCGTATTCTTTTTCCCAGCCAAGGCCGATCCAGCCGTCGCTGCCCAGCTGCTTCATGGCAGCGCGCCACAACGGGCCGCCACCTTCGTGTTTGAAATCCTGATTGAGCTCGGCTTTCAGTGCCGGCGTCATCAGCGTCTTGAAATAGTCGCGCAATTGCTGGCGCAGCGACTCCTGTTCGGGGGTAAATGATAGTTGCATAACAACCTCGAGGTAGTGGTTAGGAAGGGTTAAAAATTGAGTGGGCAGGATTCTAGCAGTAGCCGAGTGTTTGCGGCGCTGTCTTTGGGTAAATACGGGGCAGCGGGTGCAGTGTGGTTGCCAAGGTCGGCATCAGCCGCTACTCTGAGGCATCGGTGAGTTACCGCACCGTGTACATCCATCACGAATGCTAATAAGTACAATGTCTAATATTGGTGAGCAGCTTTCATCTGTGCAGGCTGATGATGACCTGCATAAGCCTAATCCACAGAACGATTATTACTTTCGTATTTTGCTGTCTCTGGCGGCTGTGGGTACGTTGGCTGTCGTCAGTGATTGGAAGAGTTTTACCGCACAACACTTCTTTATGCTTGTCTGGCTGGTGTACCCGCACGGTATTTACC
>CAZZNL010000317.1:0-1976 GCA_964655625.1 uncultured Pseudomonadales bacterium | reverse complement strand
CCGTTAACACCCGTCTGCAATTCGTATTCACCTACGCGCATGGTCACGGGCTTCTGTAAACGCGCAAACAGCAATAACCAGCGCGGGTGACGCACCACCCCTTCTTTGGCCAGTCGATTAATTACGCTGGTCAACGTTTCACCCTGGCCGACCAAAATGCTTTTGGACGGTGCCCCCAAGTCCAAAGGCTGGTACACAGCTTGGTAAATGACGATACCCAGCAGCAATCCTGCGCTGATCAACACAATCACGCAGCTATAAAAAATGGTTTTCAAGGTGCTACGCATACAACCTCGTATAACCCATAACACGCAAATCATTCCAGAGCGCTTCCCAGAACGCTTCTGTGGCCTGTTGATGAACAGGTAAACGACTGACGCCAATCGTTTTTACAGGTTGCACGCCCCAAATGCTATTGCAGATGTATAGACCATCTGCAGAGAGACAGTCATCGAGTGTTAAACGTGTTTCACGCACCGGCAATTTAGCGCGCTTCCCAATGCTGCCTTTCAGAATGGCCGCTCGCATCACACCGGCAACGCCGCATTGTTTCAGTGTTGGTGTCAGCAAGGTTTTATCGCGCAACAAAAATATATTGCTGCTGATACCTTCAATAACAGCGCCCGTGCTATCGAGCATCAAACCTTCATCGGCCAAGCTGCCGTGTAGTTCACTGGCGGCTAACACTTGCTCCAGACGGTTCAAGTGCTTTAAGCCCGCTAACGCAGGATTCATAGACAAGCGCTGCCGGCAGACATGCAAATGCACGCCTTCCTGAAGGCGTGCAATAGGATATTGCGGCAAGGGAAAGGCATTTACGGATACCGCAGTATCAGTTACTGCCACAGGCGAGTAGCCGCGTTTTCCTCCTGAGCGCGCAATCACAATTTTAATAATGGCATTGCGGTTCGTTTTGGCCAGTATTAAAACCGTTTTTGTGATAGCTTCCACATCGCAAGTAATCGCTAAACGTTGCGCAGACTGCAACAGACGTTGGCGATGAAATACCCACAAGGGCAAACGCCCATCAATCACCAAAACGGTTTCAAAAAAACCGTCACCATAGGCGACTGCCCGTTCCCATGCAGGAGGAAGAATGGCGGCAGCAGAAGTCATGACCTACTGCCGCTAGACTCAAAGTTTTCCGAACAACAAAGTGCCGTTGGTGCCACCAAAACCGAAAGAGTTAGACATGGCATAACGCACGACCATGCTCTGCGGTTGATGTGGCACAAAGTTCAGATCGCACTCGTTGTCTGGATTGTCGAGATTGATGGTGGGCGGCGCCACTTGGTCACGAATGGCCAATACAGAAAAAATAGCTTCTACCGCGCCAGCTGCGCCGAGCAAATGCCCAGTCATGGATTTAGTAGAACTGACAGCCACTTGTGCTGCAGCACTGCCCATAACGCTTTTTACGGCGCGACACTCCGCAATATCACCCGCCGGTGTCGACGTGCCGTGTGCATTGATGTACTGCACATCAGCTGCATTGATTTTTGCATCGCGCAAGGCGTGCATCATGGAGCGCGCAGCACCGTTGCCATCGTCTGGCGGTGAAGTCATGTGATAGGCATCATCGCTCATGCCGAAACCGCATACTTCGGCGTAAATTTTTGCGCCGCGCTGCTTGGCGCATTCATATTCTTCCAGCACCAACATACCGGCACCGTCTGCCAATACGAAGCCATCGCGGTCTTTGTCCCAAGGGCGACTGGCCGCTGTGGGATTGTCATTGCGTGTCGATAAAGCGCGTGCAGCAGCAAAACCACCCAAGCCGACAGGCGTACAGGCCATTTCTGCGCCACCGGCCACCATCATATCGGCATCACCCAAGGCAATCATACGTGCAGCCAAGCCGATGTTATGGGTACCGGTTGTGCACGCGGTTGTCACTGCGATATTGGGGCCGCGCAAACCGTATTTAATCGCCAAATTGCCTGCAACCATGTTGATAATGCTGCCCGGCACAAAGA
>CAZZNL010000316.1:0-1985 GCA_964655625.1 uncultured Pseudomonadales bacterium | reverse complement strand
AGCACGCCGTAGTCGCACAAAAACACGACATGCTCGATGAAGTGCCTGTTGTTTTTGCCATTAAGAGCCCATGGACGCAACTCAGCGAAGAAGAAATCCGGCAAAAAATCATGGATGGTTGCAACGCAGGCCTGGCTGACTTCAAACGCCCACGCGCTGTTTATTTCCTTGATGAAATGCCACGCGCCACGCTGGAGAAGGTCGCCAAAAACAAACTGCGCGAAATGGCTGACGAGTTAGCCGATCAAGCAAAATAAGTTTTTTTGTACGGCTCATGTACCCATAAAAAATCCCGCTATTGCGGGATTTTTTTATTTCTGTGTCTCATGTAAGCAAAAGATCAGATGGCCTTAATTGTGCCTTTCGGCAAAACAGCATGAACAGCTTGGCGCTGGAATTTTAGTTCGATGTTGTCGCCCGTGTTCAACACCAGATAATCACCTTCGATGCGCACAATCTTGCCCAGCAGGCCGGAGGTCAGCACCACCTCATCACCTTTGCTGAGACTATTCATCAAGGCCTGTTGTTCTTTTTGTCTTTTGCGCTGCGGACGGATAATCAAAAAATACATAAAAATGAACATACCGCCCATAATCAGCAGCATGCTATACGGGCTTTGTTGTTGTGCCGCAGGGGTGGCAGCAGTTTGCGCAACCGCATCAGAAATCAGGAAACTCATGGATACCTCGTGAGTATGACTGTGGTGGTTAAATACCTTGCAATTCGCCTTGCAACAAGGCGATCACATCGTCGTGGTGTGTTTTGGTTTTTACTTTATCCATGACATAACGCAGCTTGCCGTCAGTGCCTATGATGAAAGTGGTGCGCAGTATACCCATGGATTCCCGCCCCATGAATTTTTTCAGCCCCCACACGCCGTATTTTTCAGCGACAGCATGGTCTGGATCCGACAGCAATTCAAAGTCCAGTTGATCCCTTTCACGAAACTTCAACAACGACTTGGGTTGATCGGGGCTCACGGCCAGTACCACCGCATTAAGTTTAGCCAGCGCCTTGGCACTATCCCTGATACCGCAGGCTTGCACCGTGCAACCCGGGGTCATCGCCCTAGGATAAAAATACAGCACCACACGCTGCCCGCAAAAATCCTGTAATGACACCGCCTTGCCATCTTGATTCAGCAGACTGAACTTGGGTGCCAAGTTGCCAATTTTAGGGAAAGCCATCCGCCCTCTCCTGTGTGAAAAACTTGCGCCATTATGACAGTGATCCAGTGAATTGGCGTGCATCTGCTATGATTGTGTCCATTCAAAAGACAACAGATACGGATGAATCATGGCGCGCGTACTTGTGTTTGACTCAGGCGTTGGCGGGCTGTCTATCCTTCAAGCCATGCGCAAAAGCGAAGCACTCAAGCACAACCCTCCCGGCTGGTTGTTCTGCTCCGACAATGCTTTTTTTCCCTATGGCATCAAAAAAGAAGACGTACTGGTAGCACGCGTCACACAGGTACTGCGCACTGCACAACAAGCGTACCAACCCGACATCATTGTCCTCGCCTGCAACACGGCCAGTACCATTGCGTTGGATGCTGTTCGAGCACAGCTGGATACTCCTGTCGTGGGCGTCGTACCGGCGATCAAGCCCGCCGCGCAACTCACTCAATCCGGCTGCATAGGATTGCTGGCCACACCGGGAACCATCGCCCGCAGCTACACCCAACAACTGATCGATGAATTCGCCAGCCAACATCAGATCATCAAAGTGGGCAGTAGTGATTTGGTCATGATGGCCGAACAATACCTGCTCACCGGGATGGTCGATCACTCCACCCTGCATCACATTCTCACACCGCTGCGTAACGCCATTGCGCAACAGAGTCTGGATACCGTGGTGCTGGCCTGCACCCACTTCCCCCTGTTGATCGCTTTTTTGCGCGAGCAATTGCCTGAAGTAAAACACTGGGTGGATTCCGGTGATGCCATTGCGCGGCGAGTGGCGTGGCTACTGGAGCAACCAGACAC
>CAZZNL010000315.1:0-1990 GCA_964655625.1 uncultured Pseudomonadales bacterium | reverse complement strand
GCCGTGCGCTGGGTGATTGTGCACTGATTGTGGTGCCCGCTGCATTTACTTACACCACCGGGCGCGCACATTGGGAAGTGCTACTGCGTGCGCGCGCCATTGAAAACCAGTGCTATGTGTTGGCGGCGGCACAAGGCGGCTTGCATGTTAATGGTCGTCGCACATGGGGACACAGCATGTTGATTGATCCTTGGGGCGAAATTTTGGCGGTGTTGGCGGATGGTGAAGGTGTTGTGAGTGGTGAACTGGACTTGGCGCGTATGGCTGCTGTGCGTGCCAGCTTGCCGGCTTTACAGCATCGTCGTTTGTGATGGCGTGACAAGTTTTTTGAGAGTGCTTTATGTTTAATGATTTGCAATTGCACGAGCGCTTGTTGAAAGCGTTGAACGCCTTGGGTTTTGCGGAGCCAACGCCGGTGCAACAGGCGGCTATTCCGCCTGCACTAACAGGCAGGGATTTGCATGTGGTGGCGCAAACCGGCAGTGGAAAAACAGCGGCTTTTGTCTTGCCGGTGTTGCACCGTTTTGTGCAGGAAAGCAAGCCGCGCACAGCAACCAGAGCCCTGGTGCTGTTGCCAACCCGAGAGTTGGCGTTGCAAACCTTGCAGCAAGTAGAAAAGCTGGCGCAGTTTACGTTTATCAAGGCGACATTGATCGTCGGCGGTGAAGATTACAAAAAGCAGGCTGCTGCACTGCGCAAGAATCCCGATATCGTGATCGGTACACCGGGTCGCTTGTTGGAGCAGGCGAATAGCGGCCATTTGGAGTTGGCAGATCTGGAAGTGTTAGTGCTCGATGAAGCGGATCGCATGTTGGACATGGGTTTCAGCGACGAAGTACAAGCTTTGATTGAACGCTGCAACACCACACGACAAACGCTGTTGTTTTCCGCGACCAGCGGCGGTAAGAAACTGAATGAGTTGGCTGCTGCGGCGATGCGTGATCCTCAGCGTATTCGTTTGCATGCCGTGACGGAAATGAGTGAAAACCTGAAGCAACAGGTAATCGCCGCCGATGATGCTTCCCACAAAGAAAAATTATTGCTGTGGCTGCTGGCCAATGAAGCCTTCGACAAAGCGATTGTGTTTACCAATACCCGCGATCGCGCTGACAGGCTCGGCGGTGTGTTGAAGGCGGCGCATCAGGCTGGAGCCAGCCATGCCAAAGTGTTCGTGTTGCACGGCGACAAAGAGCAGAAAGATCGCAAACAGGCGCTGGCGCGATTGAATCAGGGGCATATCAATGTGTTGATCGCCACGGATGTTGCCGCGCGCGGCTTGGATATTGAAGGCATGGATTTGGTGATCAATTTTGATATGGCGCGCAAAGGCGATGATTATCTGCATCGCGTGGGGCGCACGGGTCGAGCAGGTAACGCAGGCTTGGCCGTGTCGCTGATCGATACGAATGAATGGAATTTGATGATCAGCATTGAGCGCTACCTAAAGCAGCAATTTGAGCGGCGCGTGATCAAAGAATTAAAGGGCAGTTATAGTGGCCCAAAGAAACAGAAGGCTTCCGGCAAAGCCGTGGGCAGCAAAAAGAAAAAGACTGACAAGAAACCGGCAGCCCGGAAACCAGCAGCCCAGAAACCAGTGCTGCAGAAACCCAGAACTCTGAAATCCAAGACTCAGAAACAGGTAGCCCAGAAGCCCGAAGCGCAAAAGCCCGCTGTTAGCCAGAGTGCGCGCGATGGCCACGCGCCCCTGCGCCGCAAGTCGCTATAATCGCCGCCCGCGCCATTTGACTGAACACTGCCATGAGCCTGCAACAAGCCATCGACCTGCGCCGCACGTTTGCCATTATTTCGCACCCCGATGCCGGTAAAACCACGATCACCGAAAAACTGCTGTTATTTGGGCAGGCGATTCAAATCGCTGGCTCCGTCAAAGGTAAAAAAGGGGATCGTCACGCCACATCCGACTGGATGAGCATGGAGCAGGAGCGCGGCATTTCGGTAACGTCTTCTGTGATGCAGTTTCCCTACAAAG
>CAZZNL010000314.1:0-2000 GCA_964655625.1 uncultured Pseudomonadales bacterium | reverse complement strand
GGCATCAACCAGATCATTCATAAAAAACCAAGCGATGACTGACATCAGCGCGATCCACGGCACCCAAATAAATGCCGCGTTCTGCATCCACACATGCACAGGCTGCCCATCCACCATCACCGTTTGCGGGTCGCCGCCAAAAATACCCAGCACGCCCACGGCCACGATAATCGGGCTCAAGAACTGCACTACCGACACACCCATATTGCCCAAGCCTGCATTGACACCCAAGGCCGAGCCTTTGCGCGCTTTGGGGAAGAAATAGCTGATATTGGCCATGCTGGAGCTGAAATTGCCGCCGCCAAAACCGCAGAGCAGAGCTAATACCAGCATGGTGGCGTAGGGGGTATGCGGATCTTGCACGGCGATGCCGATACCGATGGCGGGAATTAGCAGTGAGGCGGTGGAAATGGCGGTCCAGCGGCGTCCGCCCACGAGTGGAATCATGAAGGAATAGAAAATGCGCAACGGAGCACCGCTCAGCGCTGGTGCGGCAGCCAACCAAAACAGCTCATCGGTGCTGTAGGGAAAACCGAGCTTGGGCAAGCTCACCGCCATCACGCTCCACACCTGCCAGATGGCGAAGGCCAGAAACAGTGACGGCACAGAAATCCATAAATTGAGCTGGGCGATAGCTTCGCCCTGACGCTCCCAGAATGCTTTGTCCTCTGGTGTCCAGATCTTCAGGGTGCGGCCGTGTTGTTCCAGCGCGGGCTTGATATCCATGCGTCCACCATGATCTGTCTTGTGTGAACAAGCATAGCCAAAAAAAGCGAGTGCTTTATTGATAGAAATTAATCATCGGGATGCCAATTACCAGGAGAGGTAATTGGTGGGCACGAATGGACTCGAACCATCGACCCCCACCATGTCAAGGTGGTGCTCTAACCAACTGAGCTACGTGCCCTTTGCAGGAACTGCCCTTGCAGGCAGGGGCGGCAATGTACCAGCGGGCATCGGTCTTGTAAACCGCAGTCAGAAATAGAGAGAAATGCAACATGGATACGCTGAATGCAGCATGCGGGCGCAGTGGTGGCCTGTGGTATCTTAACGGTCAAGTATGTTGAAAGGTTTTGTGAGAGAACATGTCGACAATCCCCACCGAAAATGTGCGCTGCCACCACAACCGTTTCGCCAATTGCAGTGATTGCAGGCTCAGTCAGTTGTGTCTGCCTATTGCCTTGGACGTGAGTGAAATTGATCAGTTGGATGAGATTGTCAAACGCGGCAAGCCAATGGCCAAAGGTGAGCATCTGTTTCGCCAGGGTTCTCCGTTTGATGCTGTGTTTGCCGTGCGTTCCGGCAGCTTCAAGGCTTACGCCGCTTCGGATGATGGCACAGAGCAAGTGACGGGTTTTTACTTGCCGGGTGAGATTTTGGGTTTGGATGGCATCAGCAGTTTGGAACATTGCAGCTCGGCTGTGGCGTTAGAAACATCAACTGTGTGTGAAATTCCTTTTGCACGATTGGAAGAACTCAGTATTCGGCTGCCATCATTGCAGCGCCGTTTTTTGCAAATGATGGGCAAAGAAATCACCCGCGATCAACAGATGTTCACGCTGCTCGGTAAAAACTCGGCAGAAGAGCGCATAGCTTCGCTGTTGTTGAGTATTTCTACACGTCATCATCATCGCAATTTGTCAGCCAATCGTTTTCGCCTGAGTATGTCGCGCGCAGAGATGGGTAATTACATGGGTTTGACGGTAGAAACCGTGAGCCGTGTATTCACGCGTCTGCAAAAGCAAAACATTATCGAAGTGGATAATCGTGAAGTGCATATCGTGGATATGGATGCGTTGAAAGTGGCGGCTAATGCAGCTTAATTCGTTTCGGTTTAATTCAGGCATATGGATGCGGCGCAGTATTTATTTTTTAACGAGCGTGTTGCTTGTTGTTGTATTGCCTGCGCAAGCGGCGTCCGATTCGGGCTTTCAGGGGTGGATTACCCATTTCCGAGCAGAGGCGGTGCAGCAGGGCGTTAGTGCGCGCGTGTATGACAC
>CAZZNL010000313.1:0-2005 GCA_964655625.1 uncultured Pseudomonadales bacterium | reverse complement strand
CTCCAGAAATGATCCGCTCGTGGTCTTTTGGAGAAGTAAAAAAACCGGAGACCATCAACTACCGCACGTTCAAGCCTGAGCGTGATGGTTTGTTCTGCGCAAAGATTTTCGGGCCTATCAAAGACTACGAATGCCTTTGCGGTAAGTACAAGCGTTTGAAGCACCGCGGTGTTATTTGTGAAAAGTGTGGCGTTGAAGTTGCTTTGGCCAAAGTACGCCGTGAGCGCATGGGCCATATTGAGCTGGCTTCACCAGTGGCACATATCTGGTTTCTGAAGTCGTTACCTAGCCGTATCGGTATGCTGTTGGACATGAACCTGCGTGATATCGAGCGCGTACTGTACTTTGAATCCTTTGTTGTGACTGATCCGGGCATGACGACGCTGGAGCGCGGCAAGCTGCTGACAGATGACGAGTACTATCAGGCGTTTGAAGAGTTTGGCGATGACTTTGAAGCCAAGATGGGCGCTGAAGCTATTCAGGCACTATTGAAAGAAATTGATATCGATGGCGAAATTGTGCGTTTGCGCGAAGAAATTCCACAGACCACTTCTGAAACCAAGCTGAAAAAACAATCCAAGCGCTTGAAGCTGTTGGAGGGTTTCCAAAGCTCGAAAAATAAACCAGAGTGGATGGTATTAGAGGCGCTGCCAGTGCTGCCGCCCGATCTGCGTCCGTTGGTGCCGCTGGAGGGTGGGCGTTTTGCTACATCAGATCTCAATGATCTTTATCGCCGTGTGATCAACCGCAACAACCGTTTGAAGCGTCTGCTGGAGTTGAGTGCGCCGGATATTATCGTGCGTAATGAAAAACGTATGCTGCAGGAGTCTGTGGATGCATTGCTGGATAACGGTCGTCGCGGACGCGCGATTACAGGCAGCAACAAGCGGCCGCTGAAATCGCTTGCGGACATGATCAAAGGCAAGCAGGGGCGTTTCCGTCAAAACCTGTTGGGTAAGCGCGTTGATTACTCCGGTCGTTCAGTAATCGTAGTGGGACCTGCATTGAAGTTGCATCAGTGTGGCTTACCGAAAAAGATGGCGCTGGAACTATTTAAGCCCTTTATTTTTGGCAAGCTTGAGCTGCGCGGATTGGCGACAACCATCAAAGCGGCGAAGAAAATGGTTGAGCGAGAAACGGCCGAAGTGTGGGACATTCTCGCGGAAGTTATTCGAGAGCACCCTGTGTTGTTGAACCGTGCGCCAACGCTGCACCGGTTGGGTATTCAGGCATTCGAACCGGTATTAATTGAAGGCAAGGCTATTCAGTTGCATCCGCTGGTGTGTTCAGCGTTTAACGCTGACTTTGACGGCGACCAAATGGCGGTGCACGTGCCGCTGACATTGGAAGCACAGTTAGAAGCGCGTGCGCTGATGATGTCAACTAACAACATTTTGTCTCCTGCAAACGGTGAACCGATCATCGTGCCATCGCAAGACGTGGTACTCGGTTTGTATTGGATGACGCGTGATCGCGTCAATGCCAAAGGTGAAGGCATGACGTTTGCCGACATCAAAGAAGTGAGCCGTGCGTATTACGGCAAACAGCTGGATCTGCAGGCAAAAATTAAAGTGCGCATTCGTGAAGTGCTGTTTGATGAAGAAACTGGCGAGCGCACCGAAAGCATCAAGCTGCATGACACCACAACAGGGCGTGCGCTGTTGTGGGATGTGGTGCCAGAGGGCTTGCCTTTTGCGTTGATCAATCAGCCAATGGTTAAAAAAGCTATTTCGCGGGTGATCAACCAGTGCTATCGCAAAGTCGGCCTTAAGGCGACGGTTATTTTTGCCGATAAGCTGATGTATACCGGCTATGATTTTTCAACAAAATCTGGTGCCTCCATTGGTGTAAATGATTTTGTCATTCCAAATGAAAAAGCCGACATTATCAAAAAGGCCGATGCTGAAGTGACAGAAATTGAGCATCAATTTGCGTCTGGTCTCGTGACTCACGGCGAGAAGTACAACAAAGTCATCGATATTTGGTCGCGCGCGAATGATCAGGT
>CAZZNL010000312.1:0-2016 GCA_964655625.1 uncultured Pseudomonadales bacterium | reverse complement strand
GTTTAGGAATAAATACCGGCTGTAATTGCAACGCTTGAGAAAAATCCAACACGGCAACGCCCAGTGTTTCCGCAATCGATGCCAATGCACCTCCCTGCTCCACCAGGTTTTGCAGTGATTCACATTGATCGCTGATGCAAGCGCGCAGTATTTCACCAGTTGGCGCGCACTCGTACAAAGCCAACAGCGGCAATACAGGCTTGCCGGGCAAGTAATACTGCTCAAAGCTTAACTCAACCAGTTTCACTGTCAGTTCACTGTCAACATCACACAACAATCGACACAAGCATTGGTATCGACATCAGCGCAATCGTTCGATGACTGTAGAAATCCCCTGTCCCAAGCCGATGCACATGGTCGCCAAACCGAGCGTGGCATCGCGCTGTTCCAATACATTCAACAGCGTTCCAGTAATGCGCGAGCCGGAACAACCCAGTGGATGCCCCAACGCAATCGCGCCGCCGTTCACATTCACTTTCTTGTCAAAATTGTCTGACAGCCCCAAACCTTTCAGCACCGCCAGTGATTGCGCTGCAAAAGCTTCATTGAGCTCGATGTAATCCATATCAGCGATGCTTAATCCCGCCTGTTGCAACACGCGCTCTGTCGCGGGTACAGGCCCATACCCCATAATCGACGGATCCACACCAGCCACCGCCATACTGACTATGCGCGCACGCGGCTTCATACCCAACTGCTGTGCTTTTTCGGCCGACATCACCAGCATGGCAGAAGCACCATCGGTGATTTGCGAGGCGGTTGCCGCCGTTACCGTACCACCTTTAGGGTTAAATGCCGGTTTCAACTTTGCCAGTGATTCCAATGTGGTATCTGCGCGAATGGTTTCATCCTGCTTCAGCAAAATTTTTGCGCCGCGCGTATCGTGACCTTCAATAGCAATGATCTCATTATCGAAATGACCTGCTGCACGCGCAGCATTGGCTAATGCATGTGAGCGCACGGCAAAAGCATCCTGCTGCTCGCGTGTGATGTTGTGCAGAATGGCAAGATACTCCGCCGTTAACCCCATCATGCCTGCCGCTTTTGCCAATTTCTTGCTCGCTTGCGGATTGGGCTCCAAGCCGTAATCCATCGGCACATGCCCCATGTGCTCCACACCGCCGATCAAAAAACTGTCACCGTAGCCGCTGCGAATATTGCTGGCGGCAATATGCAGTGCTGACATTGAAGATCCGCACAAACGGTTGATGGTTTGCGCAGGCACGGTAAATGGAATGCGCGTGACCATACTGATCATACGACCCACGTTCCATCCCTGCTCTTTAGTTTGGTTGACGCAACCCCAAATCACATCATCCAACGCTGCTGGATCCAACTGTGGATTGCGATCCAGCAACTTATTCACCAACTCCGCAGAAATATTGTCGCCACGACGAAAACGAAATGAGCCGTCTTTGGAGCGCGCCATCGGTGTGCGCGCGAAATCAACAATCACTGCATCGCGAGGATTGAGTGCACTGCCAGGTTTTACTGAAGTCATCATTATCTACTCCCGGTTATGCAAAATAGGTTTGTTGATTTACAGCCATCGCCCGCTGGCTGGCGGTAGGTTCGTACAATTTACCCAGTGCAGCATAGCGATCTGCCATTGCCACAAAAGCTGGCATGCCAATGCTGTCCATCCAGCGACAAACTCCGCCGCGAAATACAGGAAAGCCCAAGCCGTAAACGAGAGCCATATCGGCCTCCACTGCGCTATCGACAATCTTCTCATCCAGGCAACGCGCCATTTCGGTACACATAGGCACCATCATGCGCGCAATAATTTCCTCATCAGAAAACTCCTTTCGAGCAGCCACCTCCGGTGCCAACAAGGCATAAACTTCCTCGCGAGCTACTCTGACGGGTTTACCTTTTTTATCTTTTTCGTGATTGTAAAAACCTACGCCATTTTTTTGTCCGAGGCGCTTGTTGTCATACATCACTTCCAACGCATTTTTATAAACCGCTTTCATGCGAACAGGAAAACCATCGGCCAACAACTGCGCAGCGTGC
>CAZZNL010000311.1:0-2021 GCA_964655625.1 uncultured Pseudomonadales bacterium | reverse complement strand
ATAACAATGCCCTCGCCATTGCCGACGATGCCACAACCCTGGCTGCCACCATTCAGAATTGGCTGAAAGACTCCGAAACACGCCAAGCATTTGGTGAGCGTGCAAAACATGTGGCCGACAGTAATCGCGGGGCGCTGGCGCGTTTATGTGCGTTACTAGAAATACTGATGACTAAATAAAAAGGGCGACCTAAGCCGCCCCACACATTAAATAGATCGCAAAACTTACGCCGCTCAAATATCCATCGCAGCGCGCAGTTTTTTCATCGCGCTCTGCTCCAACTGACGGATGCGCTCGGCCGATACACCGTACTCGGCGGCGAGATCATGCAAGGTTGATTTACTGTCTTCATCCAACCAGCGTTTTTGCAAGATGTCACGGCTGCGATCGTCCAGTTGCGCCATGGCGCGAGTGAGCTGGTGTGTAGACACGGCTTCCCAGTTATCGCTCTCTAACTGCAAGGCGGGATCGCTGTCTTCCGCTTCCAGAAAGTTAGCAGGAACGGCGTAGGCTTTGTCTTCGTCATCATCGGCACTGACATCAAACGAAGCGTCATAACCCGCCAAGCGCCCTTCCATCTCGCGCACATCGCTGACCGATACGCCGAGGTCTTTGGCCACGGCATGCACTTCATCATTCGACAACCACGCCAAGCTTTTTTTGGCGCTGCGCAGATTGAAGAACAGTTTGCGCTGCGATTTGGTGGTGGCAATTTTGACGATACGCCAGTTGCGCAGGATGTATTCGTGGATTTCCGCTTTGATCCAATGCACGGCAAATGAAATCAAGCGCACGCCTTTTTCAGGATTGAAGCGTTTCACCGCTTTCATCAGACCGATATTGCCTTCCTGTACCAAATCCGCCTGTGGCAGGCCGTAGCCGCTGTAGCTGCGGGCGATGTGCATCACAAAACGCAGGTGTGAAAGCACGAGCTGGCGCGCCGCATCCAAGTCTTCACGGTAGTACAAATCCTCAGCCAGCTTGCGCTCTTCCTCGGCCGTCAGGATGGGAATGGTATTGATCGTCTGTGTATAGCTGGCCAAACCCATATTGGGAGCCAGCGCGCCGACCGCAATCAGCTCTTTACTCATGGTGCGTTTCCTCCGGGGAAACCTAGTCTATTCATTGCTCTGTTGGAGGGCAATTCAGCGCAGGAGTTCCGTTCGTTCAGTCGTCCTGCTCAGCAGCAACAGCCGCTTGATAGGCCTCTGCGTCCAACAGTGTAGGCCACTCTGCAGCGGCATCACTGGGGCGGATGCGAAACAGCCAGCCTTTGTCGTAAGGGGAGTCGTTTACCGTTTCCGGTGCGTCTTCCAAGGCAGGATTGTGAGCGATCACTTCCCCTGAAACCGGCGCAAACAAGTCCGATGCTGTTTTGACCGACTCGATCACCCCCGCCTCACCGGCCTGCGTGAGCTGACTGCCCACCGCCGGCAAATCGACAAACACCACATCGCCCAATTGGTCTTGCGCGTAGTCCGTGATACCCACTGTCACCGTTCCATCTTCTTCCAGACGGCCCCATTGGTGGGTGGCGAGATAGCGGATGTCGTCTGGCGTATTCATAGGCATATCGGGTTGCGAGCAAAAAAGGCTGCACAGGATATTAGCCCTGCACAAGCGGGGCAACCGGGCGCCGCCTCAGCGCACCTGCAATTGACGCACGATTTGCTGCTGCAAGGCGGCATCGGTCATTTCCACCGTGCACATCCAGTGGTCGAGCAAATCCCCGTAAGCCGTTTGCAAGGCCGCCGGAATGTGAGCCGGGTTTTCACACACGATGGCCAACGTGTGGAGGATGTCGTCACTGATACGCGCCGTCATCTCATCCCACAGACCTTGTTTCGACAAGGCATTGAGCTCGGTCTGCAACTCACCCCAGCCGTGAAAATCCAGCACGGGTCGATACGCCGGCGTAGAGCCATAGAACGCCAGCTGCTTGCGCACCGATTCACGCGCGGCGATGAACGCCTGTTCCGTTTCACCGCTCGCCACCATGATCGGGCACAGCAACTCAAAAT
>CAZZNL010000310.1:0-2049 GCA_964655625.1 uncultured Pseudomonadales bacterium | reverse complement strand
GTAGCCACCGAGCGTGCCGATCTCCAGGATGCGCCTGGCCCCATTCATCAGAGCCAGCATGCACAGCAGTTGACCTCCGGTGGCGGAGACATTGATCTGCGGCAAGCCTTCGCGCTGCATCGCGGCGCGTGTGGCCTGCAATACAGCGTCTTCTGGGGCAAAGAGTTGGCTGATGTAGTCATCATAGTTTTGCATGGTCTTTTGTGATACGGTCATTTGGCTTGTTCCTCGGTTCAAATTATCGTGCAAGAGTAACTGCTCAGGCTACGGGCGGAGCGCGATCAGTGATGCAAGCTGGGACGAAAGGTGTGCCAAGCAGGGCTAGGTGTAGGGAATCGAGCACGCGCTGGCCGTTTTTGCGTGCAGTCGAGAGATAGCCGCGGATTTGGCAAAAGGCGTTGGCGCCAGCTTGCGAGCGGAAACAGCCTGATACCTTCTGCTTGACCTTCATCATGCGCAGATCGCGTTCGGCCTGATTGTTGTCAAACGGTACGTTAAAATCGTACATAAACGCCAAGACGCCGGCCTGATGCCGCTGCAAGCGGTCGAGCAGGTTCTTTGGCGGGCTTTGCGGCTGGCGGCCACGCTTTTTCTGGCCCGGTTCTGGCGGCGAGGGTGCTGGATTGGCCGCCAGCCCTTGCTCGAGTAAGCGCAGATAACGCACTTCATACTCAAGTTGCTGGTCTGCTGGGAGGAGGACTTGCCCTTGCGCCTTGGCAGCGGCTACGGCATCCTTGATTTCCACGAGCAATTCAGCCATGTCTTTGGCCCACGCCTGTGCATAGCGCTCGTGGATGAAGCGTAGGTCACGCAGGTGATGGGCGTTGCAGAGGGCATGAAAGACGTTGTCATACTTGAAGTAGGAACTGTAGTCATCGTGGACGACAATGCCTGTTCGTTCGGGCAAGATGCCGATGGCATCCAACGCTTGCGAACCCCGCTTCTCGTGTAGTTCGTAATGCGTCAAGTTGGCCGTGCTGGTCGAGTGCAGCCAGGCAAGCTTCCCACTCACTCTGGCGCCGGTCTCATCGTGATGGGTGACCGCCTCGTGCGTCGTCAGTTGCTGCTTCACCTGCTCATTGACCGGCGCCACCTGGGCTGCCGCACCCAGCCAGGCTTCCACCACCGTGCCTTCACTGACCGGCTGTGTGTACAGGTCAGTCATGATCTCAGCCACCCGCTCCAGCGACACAAAATGGTACTGGCTGAAATACACCATCTGCGCTTTGATCTGCGGCCCATATTGCACCGGCTGACTCACCCCCGCCGGAAACGGCGCTTTGCACACCTGCCCGCAGCATGGGCAAGTTTTGCTCTCTGCCTGGTGTTCGCTCACTACCACGCGTACAGGCGGCAGATCAAAGACTTGGCGACGTTCGCAACCTTGAACTGGCACGTCAGCCAGATTACACTGACAGTGCGGGCATTGCTCAACCCGATGTATTTGGATATCATCAGGGTCGGCTCGCATTGTCAGTGTATGCCCTTGGTGCCCGGGCTGTCCACCGCTTGGCTTGCCACTCGTCTGGCGCAGACTACGTGGCGCCGGTTTCTTGTACCCCTCACTCGACGGTGGTTTGCCACTGTTGCTGCTGTTCTTGGCCAACTGGTTTTCCAGCGCCTCGATCCGCATTGTCAGAGCTTGGATGGTCTGTTGTTGCTGCTGCACCACGCTGACCCAATTCCCCGCCAACCCAGCAATCAACGCGACGACAGCCTCTTCGCCTTGAACGTATGCGATATGGATCTCTTCGCGACTAGACAGGCGTAGCGGTTCCATGTCCCGATTTTGACAGATTTGTACGATTTTGACAACTCCAGTTCAGCAGGCTTCTATGCCTGAGCAGTTACCATTCACCTTGAAATCGGATACCGACTTTGAGTATCTGAAAGGCACGTGGCTGGAGGTGTTTGTCTGGAATGAAGCACGCAACCAACATACGAAAGAAGGTCTGTCAGTCTTTGATGACGCGAAGTTCAACTTCGAGATACCGGCGGATGCCTCTGGTGCCCGTAAAGAAATCGATGTTGGGTTGATGGTAGCTGGCC
>CAZZNL010000309.1:0-2059 GCA_964655625.1 uncultured Pseudomonadales bacterium | reverse complement strand
CTGTAAGGAACTGGGCATCAAAACGGTGGCACTGCATTCCAAAATTGATCGCGATTTGATGCATGTGCGTTTGGCGGATGAAGCTGTATGTATCGGCCCGAATAAATCGAGCGACAGTTATTTGCATGTACCTGCCATTATCAGTGCGATGGAAATAACCGATGCCGAAGCGGTGCATCCGGGTTATGGATTTCTGGCGGAAAATGCCAGTTTTGCCGAGCAAGTGGTAAAAAGTGGCTTCATTTTTATTGGTCCTTCTGCTGATGTGATTCGTCTGATGGGCGATAAAGTGTCTGCAAAAGATGCCATGAAGAAAGCCGGTGTGCCGACAGTGCCCGGCTCAGACGGTGCGCTGCCGGATGATAGCGACGCCATTGTGAAAATTGGTCGTGCAGTGGGCTATCCCGTCATTATCAAAGCAGCGGCGGGCGGCGGCGGTCGCGGTATGCGCGTGGTACATACCGAAGCTTCGCTGCTCAATGCCGTGCAACTGACGCGCAGTGAAGCGCAAGCGGCTTTCGGCGACAGTACGGTGTACATGGAAAAGTTTTTGCAGAATCCGCGTCACGTTGAAATTCAAGTGCTGGCAGATGGCCAGGGCAATGCCATTCACTTGTACGATCGCGATTGTTCTTTGCAGCGTCGTCACCAAAAAGTTTTGGAGGAAGCACCAGCGCCAGGTATTCCAGATAAGGTGCGCAAGGAAGTGGCAGAAGCTTGTGTGAGAGCTTGTATTGATATCGGTTACAGTGGTGCAGGCACGTTTGAATTTCTTTACGAAAACGAGCGATTTTATTTCATCGAAATGAACACGCGTGTGCAGGTGGAGCATCCGGTAACAGAAATGATTACCGGCATCGACATCGTGAAAGAGCAGTTAAAAATTGCCAGTGGATTGCCGCTGTCGATCAAACAAAAAGATGTGGTGGTGCGCGGTCATGCTTTTGAATGCCGCATCAACGCAGAAGATCCCACCACGTTCACGCCTTGCCCCGGCAAAGTGAATCACTGGCATGCGCCGGGCGGCCCCGGTATTCGCGTGGACTCACACTTGTACAGCGGTTATAGCATCCCGCCGTTCTACGATTCCTTGATCGCAAAAATCATCAGTTACGGCGATGACCGCGCTACGGCACTGACGCGCATGCGTGTAGCCTTGGATGAAACCGTGGTGGACGGCATTCGCTCCAATATCCCGTTACAGCAGGATCTCGTGCGCGATGCAGAGTTCGCGCGCGGCGGGGTGAATATCCACTATCTGGAAAATAAGCTCGGCCTCAAACATTGAGGTAGCCTTCAGGGTGGCAGGCACAGAGGGGTTCGGCGACAATAGCGCCCCTTTCTGTGTTGCTGTCTTGAGGTTCCTGCCATGCCGTCCCGCCGTGATCTTGCCAATGCCATCCGCGCTCTGTCGATGGATGCGGTGCAGAAAGCCAATTCAGGCCACCCCGGTGCGCCCATGGGTATGGCGGATATCGCCGAGGTGTTGTGGAACGGCTTTCTGAAGCACAACCCCGCCAACCCGCATTGGGCGGATCGCGACCGGTTCGTGTTGTCCAACGGTCACGGCTCGATGCTGATTTACAGCTTATTGCATCTCACCGGTTACGCACTCCCTATTGAAGAACTGAAAAACTTTCGTCAACTGCACAGCAAGACGCCGGGGCATCCGGAGTACGGCTACGCACCCGGTATCGAAACCACGACCGGCCCACTGGGGCAGGGCATTACCAATGCCGTGGGGATGGCGGTTGCCGAGAAGGTCTTGGCGGCACAGTTCAATCGCCCCGGCCACGACATTGTCGATCACCACACCTACGTCTTCCTCGGTGATGGCTGCTTGATGGAGGGGATCTCGCACGAGGCCTGCTCGCTGGCAGGTACCTTGGGTCTCGGCAAATTGGTCGCGTTCTATGATGACAACGGCATCTCGATTGATGGGGAGGTGGCGGGCGGCCACGGTGCGCCAGGCTGGTTTACCGACGACACGGCCAAGCGCTTTACCGCGTACGGCTGGCAGGTCATCGGCCCGATCGCTGGTCACGATGCTGCGGCGATT
>CAZZNL010000308.1:0-2070 GCA_964655625.1 uncultured Pseudomonadales bacterium | reverse complement strand
TGATTATGGGTTCCAGCAGTGATTGGGACACTTTGCAGCACACGGCTGATACGCTGACCGCACTCGGCATTCCTCATGAAGTTGAAGTGGTGTCGGCGCATCGCACTCCCGACAAATTGTTCGAATACGCGGCGGCGGCGGCTGGGCGCGGTCTGGCACTGATTATTGCCGGTGCGGGCGGTGCTGCACATCTGCCGGGCATGGCTGCCTCGAAAACCGTGCTGCCGGTGCTGGGTGTGCCGGTGCAATCTAAAACCCTCAATGGTGTGGACTCTTTGCTATCCATCGTGCAGATGCCCGCTGGCGTGCCGGTAGGCACCATGGCGATAGGCAAGGCCGGTGCCGTCAACGCGGCGCTGCTCGCCTGCGCCATGCTCGGCAATCAGTACCCGCAATATCGAACCGCGTATGAGCAATATCGCCAGCGTCAAACAGAGGCGGTATTGGCGCAGCCAGATCCACGGAAAAACATATGAAGTACGGGGTGTTGGGCGGCGGCCAACTGGGGCGCATGCTGGGCGCTGCCGGGCTGCCGTTGGCGCTGGAGCCGGTATTTTGGGAGCCGGAAGCGAGTGCCTGTGCAGGTCTGATCGGCGAACATATCTGTGCCGCGTATGAAGACCCAGCGGCGTTGGCGGCACTGGTGCGCGATGTTGATGTCTGCACCTACGAATTCGAAAACGTGCCCAGCCCGGTGCTGAAAGCCTTGGCGGCGCAAGTGCCGGTGTACCCTCCCCTGCGCGCTTTGGAGGTCAGCCAGGATCGCCTACTGGAGAAGCAGCAGTTTGCAGCACTGAGCATAGAAACCGCGCCATATCGCGCGGTGGATTCCGAACAGGATTTGCGCGCTGCCGTTGCCGCACTGGGGCTGCCCGCTATTCTCAAAACGCGGCGCTTTGGTTACGACGGCAAAGGCCAGTTTGTGTTGCGCAGCGAACAGGATATTGCGGCTGCGTGGCAAGCGTTGGGGGACAAGCCACTGATCCTGGAAGGTTTTGTGGCGTTTCAACGCGAAGTGTCGATTATTGCCGCTCGCGGCCGCGATGGCGCTACGGTGTTTTATCCGTTGTCAGAAAACGTGCACCGTCACGGCATTCTGTTTACTTCGCGCGCGTTAATGAATGATGCACTGCAAAAAAGTGCGGAAGCGATGGCCTGCCAATTGTTGAATGAATTGGATTACGTCGGTGTGCTGTGTCTGGAATTGTTTGATGTCAACGGTCGCTTGGTGGTGAATGAATTTGCGCCGCGTGTGCACAATTCTGGGCATTGGACGATTGAAGGCGCAGAGACATCACAATTTGAAAATCATTTGCGCGCCGTGATGGGTTTGCCTTTGGGTAGTACTGCTTGTGTCGGTTTTCCTGCGATGATCAATATCATCGGCAAATTGCCGTCATTGGCCGCGCTATTGGCACATACGCAAGTGTATGCGCATTTTTACGGCAAGAGTGAGAAACCGGCGCGCAAAATTGGCCATGTCACCGTGCGCGCGCACAGCGTGGAGCAGCGCGAAGAAAAAGTGGCTTCCGTATTGCATTTGATGGAGGAGATGGCACCATGAAACTGTTGCCCAATTTGTTTGAGAACAACAGGAACTGGGCGGAGTCCATCAAGAAGATTCATCCGGATTTTTTTAAAAAATTGTCGGAGCAGCAATCGCCGGAATATTTATGGATAGGTTGCTCCGATTCGCGCGTTCCCGCGAATGAAATTGTCGGCCTGATGCCCGGTGAAGTATTTGTGCATCGCAATGTCGCCAACGTGGTGGTGCACACCGATTTGAATTGCTTGTCGGTGTTGCAATATGCCGTTGATGTGTTGAAAGTGAAGCATGTCATGGTGGTGGGGCATTACGGTTGCGGTGGTGTGCGTGCGGCCATGAGCAACCAGAAATTTGGCCTGATCGACAATTGGCTGCGCAACATCAAGGACATCTACCGCCAACACCGCGACAAATTGGAAGCGATTGCCGATGAGGAGCAGCGTGTCAATGTGCTGTGCGAACTCAACGTGGTGGAGCAGGTCAACAATGTCTGTCATACCACCATCGTGCAGGATGCCTGGGAG
>CAZZNL010000307.1:0-2071 GCA_964655625.1 uncultured Pseudomonadales bacterium | reverse complement strand
TCCCGATACTGCGCCAACGCCAAACGTACACCACCACCTAATTTACGAATAACTTTTGTTTGTGCAGATCCACCAACACGCGATACAGAAATACCAGCGTTCATTGCTGGGCGAATACCCGCATTGAACAGCGAGCTCTCCAAGAAAATCTGGCCGTCAGTGATCGAAATTACGTTGGTAGGCACAAAGGCAGAAACGTCACCTGCTTGCGTTTCAATAATTGGCAGAGCGGTCAACGAACCTGTTTTACCTTTCACCTCACCATTAGTGAATTTTTCAACATATTCTTCGTTAACGCGCGCAGCACGCTCCAACAAACGCGAGTGCAGATAGAACACGTCACCAGGATACGCCTCACGGCCGGGTGGACGGCGCAACAGCAAAGAAATTTGACGGTACGCCCAAGCTTGCTTGGTCAAATCATCATAAATAATTAATGCATCTTGACCACGATCACGGTAGTACTCACCCATTGAGCAGCCGGAAAACGGTGCCAAGAACAGCATAGCTGCAGGATCAGATGCACCAGCCACAACCACGGTGGTATGCGCCATCGCGCCGTGCTCTTCGAGCTTTCTTACCACGTTGGCTACGGTTGACTGCTTCTGGCCGATAGCCACATAAATACACTTAATACCTGTGCCTTTTTGGTTGATGATGGCATCAACTGCAAATGCAGTTTTACCCACCTGACGGTCACCAATGATCAATTCGCGCTGACCGCGACCGATAGGCACCATCGCATCAACAGCTTTATAGCCAGTCTGCACAGGCTGATCTACTGATTTCCGTGCAATAACACCCGGGGCTACTTTTTCCACAGGATCCAATTGCTTGGCATTGATCGGACCTTTGCCATCAATGGGATTACCCAAGGCATCGACGACGCGACCTTCCAATTCTGGACCAACAGGCACCTCAAGAATGCGACCTGTGGTATGACAGGTTTGGCCTTCAGCCAGACGCTGGTAATCGCCAAGAACAACAGCACCCACCGAATCGCGCTCTAAGTTCAACGCCATACCGAAGACGCCACCGGCGAATTCGATCATCTCACCGTACATAACATCAGCAAGACCGTGAATTCGCACAATGCCATCGGAAACCGAAACGATAGTTCCCTCGTTGCGCGCTTGGGTAGAAACATCAAGCTTCTCAATTCTGCTCTTGATGACTTCGCTGATTTCTGAAGGATTCAGTTGCTGCATGTTTGCCAGTCCTCATGTAAGAAGGCGAACAATATTCGCTCTTCTTTTCATTGTCACAATTAAAATTTCTATTCTATTTGCACCCACTTGCCATCATGCCAACAAGGCATCGGCAAGTTTCAACATACGTCCACGCACGGAAGCATCGATCACCATATCGCCCGCCTTGATGATTGCACCACCGAGCAAGCTGGCATCAACAGATGTCTGCAATGCAACATTGCACTGCCATTTTTTTGCTAACGCCGCCGACAAAGTGCTGGAAGTTTTTTCATCCAATGGCAATGCTGATACCACCTCAACACCAATGACCTTTTCTCTATTGGCTTTCAATTCACCAAATTGAGCGGCAACCTCTGGAAGCAGTGCAAGCCGCTTATTGCTGGCAAGCACTTGCAGCAAGTTTACTGCCTTGGCATTCAGCGCATCACCACAAAGACCTTGCAACAGCGACGATTGTTGATCTGCTGTCAATGTCGGTGAAGCCAGCACACCCTGCACTTTGTCTTCTGCAACAACAGCAGCCAACGTATTCAACATATCCTGCCATTGCGCCAACGCACCTTCAGTCAAGGCCACTTCAAAAACCGCCTTGGCATAAGGCCTGGCTAATGTCACCAACTCAGCCATGCATCACAGCTCCGCCGCCAGTTTATCCAGCATACCCGCATGCTTGCTCGCATCAATGGACGTTTCAATGACACGCTCATCGCCGCCCCGGCGATAACGCAGAATATGAAACCCAAAAAGATGCTTTGGCAAAACTTAAGGCGGAAGAAGTTACATTACGTGAGACAATAGACAGAGAACAAAATGCAATAACAAAATCAAAGCTTACGATCTTATTCCACTTTTTAGTTGGC
>CAZZNL010000306.1:0-2092 GCA_964655625.1 uncultured Pseudomonadales bacterium | reverse complement strand
CAGAAAGAGCAGGAGGAGAATCCCGGCGCGACCACCATCGTGGATGGTGATGATCTCTATCAACGCAGTTTCAATAATGTCGCCGATGCCATGCGTTATGCGCCCAGCGTGTGGGCAGAAAGTGTCAGTGGCGGCGACAATGTATTTTTCTCCAGTCGCGGATCCAATTTGGATGCGACGGATTACGATCAAAACGGCATCAAGTTGTTACAGGACGGTCTGCCCGTCACCACAGCGGATGGCAATAATCACAATCGTTTTATTGATCCGCTCAGTGCGCGTTACATGGTCGTTGCTCCGGGTGCAAATGCACTGACTTACGGTGCCAGCACCTTGGGAGGCGCGATCAATTTTATTTCTCCCACGGCACGCGATGTGTCGCCGCATGAAATTTTTATGAGTGCGGGCAATAACGGTTTAACCAATGTGCGTGCGACTGCGGCAACGGTGGCAGATCAGTTTGATGGCATGATCACGATCGAAGACAAACAGTGGGGCGGTTATCGTCATCACAGTGAATCAGACAGACAGGGCGTTTATGGCAATGTTGGCTGGAAAATTTCTGATGCATTAGAGAACAGGGCGTTCTTTACCTATGTCAAAAATGATCAGCAGCTACCTGCACCGCTGACGAAAGCGCAGTATCAGGACGATCCGGATCAAGCGGGGGCTGCCGCTTTGGAGGCGGGGCGTGCAAAAAACGTGGAGTCGTGGCGTATTGCAGATAAAACTACGTGGCAAATTGATGAGCGCAGTTCATTGGAGTTTGGTATTTCGCATGAGCAGCAACATCTCAATCATCCCATTGTGCAACCGATTATGGTTGATTTTGACGGGCCGGGGCCAATGCAACCTGTGGAAGTGTTCAGCTTGCTGGTGGATACCGATCATCGCGAATCTGGTGCGACGGTGCGCTATAACATCCAGTTAGGTGCACACGATTTATTGATGGGCATGGATTACGCTATCGGCGAAGTCAATGGCGGCAACTACCGCAATTATTTTGGCGAACACAACGGTTTGAGCGAGGTGGTCAACAATAATGCGAATACGTTGCAGCTCTATGCAATGGATCGCTGGGCGCTCGATGAACGTTGGACGTTGATTTACGGCGCACAAGCGATTCAGGCTGGTCGCGATGCTGAAGTGATACACGCGGTTACCGGCACTGTGCGCAACCCACAGGATGATTACAACAGTGTGAATCCGCGTGCTGGTATTACCTATGACATCAGCAACAATAGCCAGTTGTTTGCCAATGTCAGTCGATTGTTTGAGCCACCGACCAATTTTGAATTGGCTGACGATGTGCGCGGCAATCATGAAACGCTGAAGCCTATGTACGGGAGCGTGATTGAGGTAGGCACACGCGGCGATCAGTTTTTTTCTGAAAATAATTACTGGCATTGGGAAGCAACGCTGTACTACGCGCAAATTCGTGATGAAATTTTGTCGGTCGATGATCCGCTGGCGCCAGGCAACAGTTTGACCACCAATATCGATAAAACGGTGCATGCGGGTGTGGAGGCATTATTAGGCGCAAGTTTTGCAGTGGGTAATCAAGGCAGTAGTCTTGATCCTAAAATCAGCATTACATACAACCGTTTTCGCTTTGATGATGATGCTAATTATGGCGATAACCACTTGCCTGCAGCTCCTGGCTATGCAGTGCGCGGCGAGTTGCTGTATCGCCAGTCCGATGGGTTTTATGTGGGACCGACATTTGATGTGATTGGCAGTCGCTATGCCGATTTCACCAATCACTACAAAGTGGATAGCTACGCATTGTTAGGCTTGCGCGGCGGTTACGATGCAAAAACCTGGGAGGTTTTTGCGGAGCTGAAAAATATCACCGATAAAAATTATATCTCGACAGTGGCGGTGATGAATAATGCCAATGACAACGCAGCCGTTTTGAATCCGGGGGCGCCGCGTTCTGCGGTGGTGGGGTTGCGGGTGTTGTTTTGATGGCGCTTAGGTAGGCAAAGCCTTTCTAAACAAAAAAGCCCCTGAATTCAGGGGCTTTTTTGTTGTCCGTACGGTATAGGACGTATAGATGGTGCCGGAAGAGAGACTCGAACTCTCACTCCTT
>CAZZNL010000305.1:0-2092 GCA_964655625.1 uncultured Pseudomonadales bacterium | reverse complement strand
GCTCTATTCCTTGGGTCATTTTGCGCATCGGTGCCTGTGTCGATGCCATGAACGACAAAGTGGGCGATCGCCCCGCCATGTTGCGCCATATGTTTTCGCTGCATCCCGACACGCGCATCGAATACTTGCACCCACACGATGCCGCCGTCGCCATGGCCAATGCACTCAACAACCCTGCTGCTATCAGAAAAACATTGTTTCTCGGCAGCGGCAAAAGCAGTCAAACCTCTTGGCTGGAGTTTGTGAATACCGTGCCGCGCGCCATGGGCTTGCGCGAATTTTCCGCCGATGATTTTGGTGCTGACCCTTACTACACCGACTGGATGGACACCAAAGAAAGCCAACAATTACTGCAATTTCAGCATCTCGGCCTAGAGGGATATAAACGGGAATTGGCTTATAAATGGCGCTGGCTGCGCTTTTTAATCCTGCCGTTTCGCGGTCTTATTCGTCACTACATGCTGAGCTTTTCATCGGTGCGGCGGCGATAAAACCCTATCAGTAATGCGGTGGTTTTTCCTGGACATCACCGGCAAAACCACCTCCTGCCGACTCCTGCCAATCGCGCCACTGGCGATACAACACGCGCAGCATTTCCTGCTGCTGTTCCGACACCTGCTGCCAACAGGCAATCTGTTCGCTCAAAGTTTGCAGCGTGTCTTCTTGAAATGCCACACGCATTTCCAACTCATCAATGCGCTGCATCAATTGTTCGATGTGATGCGATTCGTTCATGTGCAACTATCAAACCTGCCGTTATGAAAAACCAATGACACAAAATCGGGTTGACCATCTTGTTGATGATAAATACGCACACGGCTGGCCGACGCATAAGGCACATCCAGATTAGCTATGCGGTTTAATGGCATCGCCAATACCTGCGCCAATAACACCCTGATCGTTCCACCGTGTGCCACCAACAGCACATGCTCACCGCGCATCTGTTGCAGCAACTCACGCCAGGCAGCCAGCACACGCCGCTCGAATACATTCATGGGCTCACCATTTGGCGGTGTTGCATTGAGAGGGTCAGCAAAAAAAGAGCGCGCTTGACTGCCTTGCTCCTGCCACACCTCATCAATCAGGCGCCCTTCCCAATCGCCGAAATGCACTTCGCGAAAACCGTCAATCACCGTCAGTGCACGACCTCTCGCATCCGCCACCTCCTTGGCAAAATGCGCACAGCGCTGCAGCGGCGAAGTCACAATACGCGACCACACACTCACACCCCGAGTTTTATCGCGCAGTTGCTGCCAACCAGCAGCATTCAACGGCAAATCCAGGCTGCCGCGATAAACGCGCCCGCCCTCGCATTCGCCGTGTCGCAATAAATCGATGGTTGTTATCCGAGGTTCGCTGTGCATAAATGTCGCCGACAAATTTCGCTGCAAAATTCTTACCAGGGGAAAGAAGTATGGGCAACCGCTTATCGAAAATCTACACACGTACCGGTGATGACGGCACCACCGGCCTCGGCGCAGGCGGCCGCGTCAGCAAAGACAGCCCACGCATGGAAGCCATCGGCACGGTGGATGAATTGAACAGCGTGATCGGCATCATGCTAGCGCACACACTACCAACAGATTTGCACGACATTTTTACTACCATCCAGCACCGCTTGTTTGATTTGGGCGGTGAACTCGCCATGCCAGGCTACAGCTTTATTGATGATGCAGATGTGCAATGGCTGGAAAACACGCTGGATCACTACAACGAAAATCTGCCGCCGCTGAAAGATTTTATTTTGCCAGGCGGCACCGTAATAGCGTCACACTGCCATTTGGCACGCTGTGTTTGTCGCCGCGCTGAGCGCGTTCTGGTGCACCTGCATCAAACAGAAACAGTGAATGCACCCGTGCGGCAATATATCAATCGCCTGTCTGACTGGCTGTTTGTCTGCTCGCGTGTATTGAATCGCCTTGAAGGCAGCAACACAGAAATTTTGTGGCAACCGAAACAAACAACAGGCGCACCTTGATTATTGCGTCCTATCAGAAACAACCACTTTCATAGCTGTCACCCCTTGATGGCACTTGCTTAAGACCACAACCACGCTGCGCCAATCACGCCGCTGGAATCGCCGCACTCGGCT
>CAZZNL010000304.1:0-2112 GCA_964655625.1 uncultured Pseudomonadales bacterium | reverse complement strand
GGATACACAATTGCCTGCGGTGCATTTTCCAGCGCAGGCCGATCCCGGTCTGATTGCTTCCCGCGCGCTGCACTGTGCCGCCAGTGATTTGGCGGCGATGGGTGCAGAGCCTTTGGGTTTTACCTTGGCATTGACGCTGCCAACGGCAGACACGGCGTGGTTGGCTGCTTTTTCTACAGGGCTATTACAAGCTGCGGAGCGCTTGCGCTGCCCTTTGGTGGGTGGTGATACCACGCGCGGTGCTTTGTGCATCAGTGTGCAAGTATTGGGTGGCGTGCCGAGCGGCCAGGCATTGCGGCGCTCTGGTGCTGCAGTTGGTGACCGAGTCTGGATTTCCGGTTCGTTGGGTGATGGCGCTGCCGCGTTGGCATGCTTGGAAAATCAGCAAACTTTTTCTGCGGCGGCAACGGCGTATTTACAGCAGCGATTTTATGCGCCGGACGTCGATTTTGAACTCGGCGCACAACTGCGCAGAGTGGCCAGTAGCGCGGTGGATGTTTCGGATGGGTTGCTGGCTGATCTCGGTCATATCTGTGCTGCCAGCGGCGTGGGCGCGCGGTTGTTGGTCAATAAGCTTCCTATTTCTCCTTACTGGCGTGATCAGGTGTCGACAGATTGTGCGCAACATTGGGCGCTGCGCGGCGGTGATGATTACCGTCTGTGTTTTACCGCTGCACCCGCGCACGACGCGCTGTTGCAAGCGCGAGGCGATGTATTTTGCATTGGGGATATTGTTGCAGGGCATGCTGTCGAAGTCGTTGATGCGCAGGGTGTGCCGATAGCAATTGCTGAACATGGATTTCAACATTTTTGATATGAGCGGTGATCATGTTTGATCGATCAATCAATCCGTTGGTTTTTACGCGCTGGCAGCACTGTGTGGCGTTTGGTTTCGGCAGTGGGCTGGCAAAAAAAGCGCCGGGCACGTGGGGAACGTTGGCGGCCATGCCGGTGTGCAGTGTTCTGTGGTGGCATTTGTCGGCGGGGTGGTTTGCCTGTGTCTTGCTGGGCATGACGGTGTTGGGTGTGCTGGTGTGCAGTGCGGTTGCGCGCGATTTGGGTGTGCATGATCACGGCGGTATTGTGTGGGATGAGTGGGTGGGTTATGGCATGAGCCTGTGGGCTTTGCCGCAGCAAATGTATTGGCCGTTGGCGGCATTCGTACTGTTTCGTGTATTGGATATCTGGAAGCCTTGGCCTATTTCCTGGTGTGACAAAAAAATTGCCGGCGGCGTAGGCATTATGTTGGACGATGTGCTCGCCGGTGTGCTCACTGGCTTGTGCCTGCACGGTTTTGCATGGGTGATGTCGTAATGTCGCCATCCAAACAAAATCAGCCATCCACAAGGTTTTTCTATCATTTTTCGATCTGGTGTGCGCTGTTTTTTATTTTTTGGGGCGGAAGTGTTAGTGCTGCTGGCGACAATGCATTGCCTCAAAAATTGTTGGATAAAAAACCGCTGAATTTCATCGTGATCTTGCTGGATGATTTGGGGTTGCACGATGTCGGTTTTATGGGCAACGGCTTTATCGAAACACCAGCTATGGATGCTTTGGCTAAACGCGGTGTGGTGTTCACACAAGCGTATGCCAATGCACCCAACTGTGCGCCGAGTCGGGCGGCGATTGTCTCTGGGCAGTACGCGCCGCGAACAGGGGTTTACACCATGGCTACTGGCGACATGGGTGCGGCTGCACAGCGCAAACTGCTCACGCCAAAAAATAATATGTTTTTGCCAGAGCAGGTTTACACCCTTGCTGAATTATTGCGTGATCACGGCTATGCCACGGCCAGTATCGGCAAATGGAATTTGGGACATGGTGCGGTGCGCGGCCCTGAAGGGCAGGGTTTTGATGTGAATATTGCCGGTCATCGCGGCGGTGTAGGACAGTCGTATTTTGCACCGTACTCGCAAGTGCTGCCTAATTTGAGCAAGTCAGCAGCAGGTGAGTATTTAACCGACCGTCTGAATGATGAAGCCATACGCTTTGTGGATCAGCACAGTGAACGGTCGTTTTTGCTTTATTTATAACAATACGCGCCGCATTTTACCAATCAGGCACCACAACAAACCGTAAAAAAAAAACAGCAAAAAAGAAAAAAGAATGGCG
>CAZZNL010000303.1:0-2172 GCA_964655625.1 uncultured Pseudomonadales bacterium | reverse complement strand
CGGCTCAATACAACATACCGTCAATCGACAACACCCTGCCCACAGTTGCTGCAACAATCAACAAACAGCGCCCCAACATTGTGTTGGTCATCGCCGATGATGTGAGCTACAACAATTTTGGCTTTATGGGCAACGCGGCCGCACGCACACCGACACTGGATCAACTCGCACAACAGGGCACCGTGTTTTCCACGGCCTATGTGCCTACGGCATTTTGTCGCCCGTCGCTCGCCACTTTGCTGACCGGACAGTGGCCGCATCAGCATCGCGTCTATGCCAATAGCGGTGTCATCGCCCTGCCGCCCGGTACGGTAACGCTCGCTACGCGCCTGCAACAACAGGGTTATGCAACGTTTAGCGGCGGCAAGTTCTGGGAAGACGAACCGGATTTGCGCGGCTTTGATGCCTTTGATAATCGCAAGGAAGGTTTTGCGCGCAACGACCAAGACCGGCTGTGGCAATTTCTCGATCAGTATGCGGGTCGGCAGCCTCTGTTTATCTGGTGGGCTCCCATGCTGCCGCACCGACCGCACAATCCGCCGCAAGCTTTTCTCGATGCCATCGACAGCCAGCACATTGATGTCACCGGTGTACCTGTTGATAAACAGCAAGAATTTCGCAACGATGAAAAACGCTTATTGGCCATGAACTTATGGTTCGACAGCGAATTCAAAAAACTGTACCAGTCGCTACAAACACGACAACAACTCGACAACACCGCATTTATTTTTATGGCTGATAACGGTTTCAGCCATCGCGGTGCCTCCAAGAGCACACCGTATGAACTCGGCTTGCGCACACCCTTAATTTTTTACTGGCCCGGTCATTTCCCTGTACAGCGCATCGATGCTGGTGTCGATACCGTCAATTTATTCCGCACGGTGCTGGATATCGCCAATGCACCGCAGCCATCATCGACTCTGTCATCTCCCCTACCGGGTCACAGTCTCTTACCGGTTATCCAGCAACAACAAGCGCCTGTGGCAGAAAAACTTTTTGGCGCCGACTACCCAGCCTTTACCTTGAAAACCGATCCACTGCCGCGCCCCGAGCGCGATGCCTTTGCGCTGCATGTTCGCGATGGCGACTGGAAATATATTTTGTATTTGCGTGATGTGCTGGAAAAAGACAATCGCGACTTAACCATCCAGAAAGGTGTGAAACCGTTTCCAGAACACCGCAGCGGAGATGAAGAGTTGTTCTACCTGCCGACAGATAGGTACGAAGCAAATAATTTAGCCAGCGACAGCAATCAAAAAACGCGCCTGATTCAATATCGCCGCGAAGTATTGCATTGGTGGTACAGCACCGGCGGCAAGCCGTTCGACGGCGAGCGCCAGTGCCAGAAAATACAGACCACAACAGCGTTATGCGAGAAACTGACTGAAATTCCTCGTTAAGATTTAATGCGCACAACCAAAGAATCGCACTGGATCACGTGCATCACGGCGTTGGCAGTTGAGCCCAGCAACACCCGCCAACCGCGCCGCCCGTGTGAGCCGATCACCAATAAATCTGCTTTCAATTGCTCCGCCAAACTGGAAATCATGCTGGAAGGTTGGCCGAGCAGCGCATGCACATGAGCGGCATCGATACCGTGGCGCTCGACCAGTTTTTGTACCGATTCCACCATGCCCTGCAACATCACTTCGTCGCTCATGGCCGAATAACCCACCACCGGATCAAAACCGGTCAGCGGCCAATCCAGTACATGCACCACGTCCAGCGCTGCACCGTACTGCTTGGCCAAGGCAGTGGCCTTTTCCAGTACGACGTGCGCTTCATCGCTCATATCTATCGCTACCAAGATATTCTTATACATCGCACTTTCTCCTTATATGTGGCTCTTTTTTGCACTGTAGCACTTCTGTCTCGGGATGGCATGTCCTGCGTCAAGACAATGAAAATGCTATCCTGCCGGCCGTTTTATTAGCACTAACATCTCTCACTTCCACGAGGTTTGATACATGGCATTTGCAATCGGCATCGGCATCGGCACACGCAATACACAGGGCGACTGGTTAGAGGTGTTCTACCCTGCGCCGCTGTTGCACCCCGCTGCCGAGATAGCTGACATCATCACTGCCGCCTTGCACCATGCCGGTGGCAATGCCGCCATTGAACTCAGCGCGGAACAAGTGCGCGCGCTCAATCAAACGCTGAGTGCTGCCG
>CAZZNL010000302.1:0-2176 GCA_964655625.1 uncultured Pseudomonadales bacterium | reverse complement strand
GTTTCAGCGCGCCATCGCAGAAAGCGGCCCGTGCATGTACAACACACCCAGCTTGTACGCTGCGGAAAAACAGGGTGAATATCTGGCGATACGCGCGGGCTGTGAGGGTCGCGGCAATTTGTTGAGTTGTCTGCGCGGAAAATCACCGGCAGAAATTTTACAAGCGCTGCCGAATGATCCCGCCTTTGTATTTGGTGAAGGTGATTTTGCTACGTGGGGGCCGATTGTTGACGGCCGTGTGATTACAGAAAACATGCTCGATAGTTTTGCCAGTGGGCGATTCAATCGCGTGCCAGTGATCAACGGCAGCAACAGCGATGAAGGTACGCTGATGGTGATGTTCTCGCATGAATATCGCTTTAAGGCGTTACAGGCGGAAGATTACGACAAGCGCATTCGCTATCTGGTGGGTGATAAACCGGAGGTTATCGCTGCATTAAAACAAAAGTATCCATTAGAAAAATATGCTGACCCGGGTGCAGCTTTAGCTGACTTGCTGGGTGATGGTTATATGAGCTGCAATATCCAGCGTTTGTCAGATGTGCTGTCACCGTGGACGCCAGTGTATGCCTACACGTTTGCCTATCCGGACGCGGCATTTATTCTTCCTGAAAGAAGAAAATTGGGAGCCTTTCACAGTGCAGAGATGCAGTTTGTATTTGGTGCACCGATGAATTGGTTCAAAAGCCATTTTTCTGGACAGGAACAACAATTGGCCGAGGCGATGATGGATTACTGGGCGCAGTTTGCCCATACCGGCAATCCCAATAATGGCAAACAATTGGCGTGGCCTGTGTTATCGGCACAAGGCCAACACATGATTTTTGATCGCACTTTGACGGTACAGGATTCACCCAAGCGGGAAATTTGTCAGTTTTGGCAGCAGTTGGCTATTGGCGATCGTCACGGTCTGCCGCACTATGAGCGCAAGATGGATGAACGCAAGACGGATGAGCGCAAGACTGCAAATCAATAGAGGAATAGCTGGTGGATAGTGCAAAGGCAGTAGAAGCATGGCGTGTGATGCGCATTCAATCGGAATTGGTGGATGGCATTGAAAAGTTGACCGGCATGGGAGCCGCAGTGACGGTATTTGGCAGCGCTAGAGCCCCGGAAACGGATTGTTATTATCAGGACGCCTGCCGTCTCGGTGAGTTGTTGGCAGATGCAGGGTTAGCCGTGATTACCGGCGGTGGCCCCGGCATTATGGAGGCCGCCAATCGCGGTGCTTACCAACAAGGTGGTCGCGCCATCGGTCTCAATATCACTTTGCCGCATGAGCAAGATGCGAATAACTACCAGACAACATCCATGTCATTTCGTTACTTTTTTGTGCGCAAGTTTATGTTCATTAAGCACGCCGTCGGTTTCGTTATTTATCCCGGCGGTTTTGGCACCATGGACGAATTGTTTGAGGCATTAACGCTGGTACAAACCGGCAAAGCCGACAAAATGCCAATTGTGTTAGTGGGTCGTGATTACTGGAGCGGGTTGATTGATTGGTTGAAAAAGTCCATGTTGGGTTCGCACTACATTGGCGCTAAAGATATGGAGCTGTTGCAATTGGTGGATAACGCTGATGAAGCAGCAAAGATTATTATCGACAGTTATCAAATGTATCCGCACATTATCGGCGGTGGATTTTAGTCTGGCGATAAAACACTAAGCCCTGCATGGGTGAGCATGGTGGTCAAAGCAATCAAGGGTAGGCCAATCAATGCGGAAGGATCGTCGCTACGGATAGATTCCAGTAGAGCAATACCCAGCGATTCGCATTTGCAGCTGCCGGCGCAATCAAACGGTTGATCGCGTTCTAAATAGTTGGCCAGTTGTGCATCGCTCAAATGACGATAGCGAACTTGAGTGGGAATCATAGCCTGTTGCAGTTGTTGCGTATTGCTGTCGAATAAAGCCAGTGCGCTGTATAAAACAACTTCCTGGCCGCGAAGCTCGCGCAATTGTTGCAGTGCGCGTTCATAGTTGCCGGGTTTACCGAGGATGCGTTCGCCAAACGCCAACGTTTGATCGGCACCGATAATGAGGGCGTCAGAAAAAGGCGCTGCTACTGCGCGCGCTTTCTCTTCTGCCAGCCGTTGTGCCAATGCCGGTGCTGTTTCATTGGTTTTTGCCGACTCATCAATGTTGGGGCTGACACAAGAAAAGCGCAGGCCCAGGG
>CAZZNL010000301.1:0-2206 GCA_964655625.1 uncultured Pseudomonadales bacterium | reverse complement strand
CTATGGATGCGGGCAATATGCTCAAACCGGCGCTGGCGCGCGGTGAATTGCATTGCGTGGGTGCAACAACGCTCGATGAATACCGGCAGTTTATTGAGAAAGATGCTGCATTGGAAAGACGGTTCCAGAAAGTGCTGGTGGATGAACCTTCAGAAGAGGACACCATTGCCATTCTGCGCGGCTTGAAAGAGCGTTATGAAGTTCACCACGGTGTCGATATTACCGATAGCGCAATTATTGCAGCGGCCAAGTTGTCGCAGCGTTATATCACCGATCGTCAGCTGCCGGATAAAGCGATTGATTTGATCGACGAAGCGGCATCGCGCATCCGTATGGAAATCGACTCTAAGCCTGAAGAAATGGATCGCTTGGAACGGCGTTTGATCCAGCTGAAAATCCAGCGCGAAGCAGTAAAAAAAGACGACGATGAATCTGCCAGAAAATCTTTGGAAGTGCTCAATGATCAAATCGCCAAAGTCGAGAAAGAATATGCCGACTTAGAAGAAATCTGGAAGGCGGAGAAAGCGGCATTGACCGGATCGCAACAGATCAAAGCCGATCTGGAAAAGGCGCGTATCGATATAGATGCTGCGCGCAGGGCTGGCGATCTCACACGCATGTCGGAGTTGCAGTACGGTGTGATTCCACAGCTAGAAAAACAGCTCGCTGCTGCCGATCAGTCGCAGCCGATGGAAGCGCAGTTGTTGCGCAATCGTGTCACGGACGAAGAAATTGCCGAAGTGGTTTCCAAATGGACAGGTATTCCGGTGGCTAAAATGCTGGAAGGTGAGCGCGAAAAATTGCTGCGAATGGAGGAGGAGCTACACAAGCGTGTTATCGGGCAAAAAGAAGCAGTGGTCGCCGTTTCCAATGCTGTGCGGCGCGCGCGCGCAGGCTTGTCGGATCCCAATCGCCCCAACGGTTCGTTTTTGTTTTTGGGGCCAACGGGTGTTGGTAAAACAGAATTGTGCAAAACCTTGGCTATGTTCTTGTTTGACACAGAAGATGCCATGGTGCGTTTGGATATGTCGGAGTTTATGGAAAAGCATTCGGTAGCGCGTTTGATCGGTGCGCCGCCGGGTTATGTCGGTCACGAAGAGGGCGGCTATTTGACGGAGGCCGTGCGTCGCAAACCGTATTCTGTTTTGTTGTTGGATGAGGTCGAAAAAGCGCACCCCGATGTATTCAATATTTTGCTGCAAGTATTGGATGATGGTCGTTTGACAGACAGCCAGGGGCGCACCGTCGATTTTCGCAATACCGTGGTGGTGATGACATCCAACCTCGGCTCCGATCGCATCCAGGATTTGGCGCACGACCGTTCGTTCGATTCAGTCAGTTTTGACGGGCTGGAATTGCAGGACGATTCCACACGCAATGAAAATCGCTATGAAGCGATGAAGGCGGCAGTGATGGAGGTGGTCGGTGGTCATTTTCGTCCGGAATTTATCAACCGCATTGATGAAGTTGTGGTGTTCCATCCGTTGGGCAAAGAACAGATTCGCAATATTGCGGATATCCAGTTGGCTTTGTTGCGCAAACGTTTGCAAGAGCGCGAGATGGCGATTGTGTTCAGTGATGCGGTGATGGATGAATTGGTCGAAGTGGGTTTTGACCCTGTCTACGGTGCGCGGCCACTGAAACGCGCGGTACAGCAGGTTATTGAAAATCCCTTGGCCAATGAGATTTTGGCCGGGCATTTTATGGCGGGTGATACCATTGCTGTGGATATAAATACGGGTGGGCGCGCCAGCTTTTCTAAAGCGGTTGCAGTGTAGTGGGTCACGCGTTTATGATGCTGGGTATCAATACGGTATATGAATAACATGAACCAGCATGTGTTAGCCAAGAGATTTTTCGTGCGACTGTGGCATAGCTCACAGTTGCGGCTCTTTGTGCCTGGTTGATTTTACAATACCTGTTTAATCCCCTCTCAAAAGCCGCTTCCAGCGGCTTTTTTGTTTTTCAGTATTTGGAATACAGCGCCACTGGATCTGTCGATTGGGAATGATGTTTCATTTCGGAGTTACATGATGATCGCCAACAGTATTCTCAGTAATAAATACACATTGCAAAGAAATTCCGGTCTGTGGCTGGTTGGTATTTCTGCCCTGCTATTTGCTTGTAAGGGAACGGTCATAAAATTTTTGTATGCGAAAGGGGCAACTGTGGCTGATGTTATGTTGCTGCGGATGCTTTTTGCATT
>CAZZNL010000300.1:0-2210 GCA_964655625.1 uncultured Pseudomonadales bacterium | reverse complement strand
TATTCTGACGCGATCTACCCGCAACGTGCATTTTGCTGCCTTGACAAGGTTTTTGGTCGCCTATAGTGTGGCCTTGTGGTGAAAAGTGGGTAAAAGTGGTGAATGTGGGATTCGCCGCGCTCGCACACCAGGGACAGGCCATGTTCAGAGGCATAGCGGAAATCAATCTCGACCCGAAAGGGCGCTTAGCGATTCCGGCCAAGTACCGCGAGGTATTGGCTGAGTTATGCCGTGGTCAGTTGGTAGCTACTATCGATATTCAAGATGCCTGTCTGCGTATTTACCCTTTGCCTGTGTGGCAGACGCTGGAAGCGCAGTTGGAGGCATTGCCTAGCACCGATCCCAATGTGCGCCGCATTCAGCGCCTGCTGTTGGGGTATGCCAGTGAGTTGGAGATGGACAGCAATGGCCGCGTACTGCTGCCACCCTCTCTGCGCAAATACGCCAAGCTGGACAAAAAAATGGTGTTGGTGGGGCAAGGCAAAAAGTTTGAACTCTGGAGTGAGGAAAACTGGCAGCAGTGTCTCGATGCTGCGGTGAGTGGTGAATTCGAACTGCCGGCAGCGATGGCTGCCATTTCCTTCTAGAGGTGGACATGAGTTCGTCTCCTCACACGACCGTCCTGCTACACGAGGCGGTCGACGCCATCATTAGCAATCCTGACGGTGTCTACATTGATGGCACTTACGGGCGTGGTGGGCACAGCGCCTTGTTGTTGTCGCGTCTATCGCCTGCTGGAAAATTATTGGCACTAGATCGCGATGTTACAGCGGTTGAGCACGCGCAAGCACAGCATGTCCACGATGCGCGTTTTGAAATTGTGCACGCCAGTTTCAGTGAGATGCGGCGCATTGCTACCGAACGCGATTTGCTAGGCAAGGTGAATGGCATTTTGCTGGATCTCGGCGTGTCCTCGCCGCAATTAGACAACGCCGAGCGCGGTTTCAGTTTTATGCAAGATGGCGCTCTGGATATGCGTATGGATCGCAGTACTGGTATCAGTGCGGCAGAGTGGGTCAATACAGCTTCTGTGGAAGACATGGCGACGGTTTTTCGTGAATACGGCGAGGAGCGCTATGCCAAACGTATTGCGGCGGCGATTGAAAAAACGCGCGCTGAAAATCCTTTTACGCACACTTTGCAATTAGCGGAAGTGGTGTCGGCGGCCAATCCTGCCTGGGAAAAACACAAGCATCCGGCGACGCGTGTTTTTCAGGCGATTCGTATTTTTATCAATGATGAATTGGGTGAGTTGGAAGCGGTGCTGCGCGATGCGTTGGTGCTGCTGGCGCAAGATGGACGCGTAGCGGTGATCGCTTTTCACTCGCTGGAAGATCGAATGGTCAAACAATTCTTTCGTGAACAGAGTCAGGGAAAGGTGTTGCCGCGTCATATTCCTGTCATGGGTCATCCAGAGGGGAGAACACTGCGTTTAGTGGGTAAGGCGGTCAAGCCATCAGATGATGAAGTGCGCAGTAATCCTCGTGCGCGCAGTGCAGTGATGCGGGTGGTGGAAAAGCTACCTGAGGAGAGCGCGGCATGAGCGAACTGGATCATCAGCAGGGCAAACCTTTCGAGATCAGTGTCTTTGGTGTGTTTGTGCTGTTGGTGTTGATTTTGGTAGTGATGGGTTCGGCTTTGGGAGTCATTGTTTCGACATTCGAAAATCGCCGCTATCTCGCGGAATTAGAAGCCTTGCGCGGCGAAGCGCGCGATATGCAGGTGTTGTGGGGGCAATACCTGGTTGAAAAGAGCACTTGGGCGGAATACGGGCGCGTGCATGACATGGCAGTAAAAGAGCTGAACATGCAGGCACCGCAATTAGAGAAAACCAGTGTGGTGAAGGTGCAGTGATGTCGGGCAATCAGGCGCGGCAACAGAAAAAACACATCGAGCAGGCATCACATGCGCTGCTGGATCGCCATAACTGGCGCACTAAAACGGTGGTGGGTTTTTTGGTGTCGTTGGCGCTGTTGTTGGTGTTGCGCTTGGCTGATCACCAGGTATTGATGAATCACGCTTTCCTGGAAAAGCAAGGTGAGGCGCGCACGGTGCGCACAGAGCGCATTTCTGCGCATCGCGGCATGATCACCGATCGCAATGGCGAACCGCTGGCAGTGAGTACGCCGGTAGTGACGCTGTGGGCTAATCCGAAAGTATTGGGGCAGGACCTGGAAAACTGGAGTGCGGTGGGTCGCGCCATGCAATGG
>CAZZNL010000299.1:0-2216 GCA_964655625.1 uncultured Pseudomonadales bacterium | reverse complement strand
CATGGATGTCTGCAAAATCATTTTCTTCTTGCATACGCTGCATCAACACCGAACCGACCATGCCGCGCCAACCAACAAAACCCACTTTGTTCATAACATCACCCTGCTCTTTTTAACCTTTCATCGGAAAAATTGTAACTCAGGCCAAGGCGGCGACAACGGCTTCGCCCATCGCCTTGGTGCCTACTTTTTGCATACCGTCGCTCATGATATCCGCCGTGCGCAGACCTTGATCGAGCACGTTACCAACCGCCCGCTCGATGGCCTCCGCCGCCGCTGGCGCGGCCAATGAATAACGCAGCATCATGGCCACGGACAGAATTGTCGCCAGCGGATTGGCTACACCCTGCCCGGCAATATCCGGTGCTGATCCATGGCAGGGTTCGTACAAGCCTTTGCCATTCACATCGAGCGACGCCGAGGGCAGCATGCCGATGGAGCCCGTCAACATTGCCGCCTCATCCGACAAAATGTCGCCAAACATATTGCCAGTGACCATCACATCGAACTGCTTTGGTGCGCGCACCAATTGCATGGCGGCATTGTCAACGTACATGTGCGACAACTGCACATCCGGATAATCTTTGGCCAATTTCTCCATGACTTCGCGCCACAACACCGTTACTTCCAATACATTGGCTTTGTCGATAGAACACAGTTTCTTATTGCGTTTGCGCGCCAACTCAAACGCCAGCTTGCCGATGCGCTCGATTTCACTCTCGCGATACACCGCCGAGTTATAACCCTCACGCTCACCGTTTTCCAATACACGCACGCCGCGCGGTGCGCCGAAATACAAGCCGCCAGTCAGTTCGCGCACAATCAAAATATCCAATCCTGCAACAATTTCGGGCTTCAATGATGAAGCAGCCGCCAATTGCGGATAAAGAATGGCAGGACGCAAATTGCCAAACAGCCCCAATTTAGAGCGAATCGCCAACAAGCCTTTCTCCGGACGAATAGCTGTATCCAGCGCATCCCACTTGGGACCACCGACCGCCCCCAACAAAATAGCATCGGCTTTTGTCGCCTGAATGTGAGTGACCTCTGGATATGGTACACCGTGTGCATCAATAGCTGCACCGCCGAGCACGCCGGTGTCGCACTGAATACCCAGCGCAAACTTTTTATTCACCACATCCAACACCGCTGCGGCCTGTTCCACAATTTCCGGGCCAATGCCATCACCGGGCAGGATCAAAACATTTTTACTCATTGCGCCATTACTCTCAATTTATTAAACCGCAAACTCACCAGCGCCCAAACAACCAAGGCGATGACTGTTTGTATTTTTCTTCAAAGGCACGAATCGCATCAGCTTCCTGTAAAGTCAAACCGATATCATCCAAACCATTCAACAGACAATGCTTACGAAACGCATCCACCGAAAATTCAAACTGTTGTCCTGACGGAGTGATGATTTTCTGTGCTGGCAAATCTATCGTCAGCTGATAACCTTCCTGTACATATATCTCTTTGAACAACTGATCCACAACCTCGTGCGACTGCACAATCGGCAACATGCCATTTTTGAAACAATTGTTATAGAAAATATCAGCAAAGCTGGGAGCGATAATGCAGCGTATACCAAAATCTTCCAACGCCCACGGCGCATGCTCACGCGATGAACCACAACCAAAATTTTCGCGCGCCAACAGCACAGACGCGCCGTGATAACGCGCCTGATTCAAGGGAAAATCCATGTTCAGCGGTCGTTTGCTGTTGTCCATGCCAGGTTGACCAACATCCAGATAGCGCAATTCATCGAATAAATTGGGGCCAAACCCGGTGCGATGAATCGACTTCAAAAATTGTTTCGGAATAATCATGTCCGTATCGACATTGGCGCGATCCATCGGCGCGGCAAGACCCTGCAGAATCTGAAACGGCTTCATACGGCATCCCCCATCAATTCACGCACATCCACAAAATGTCCAGCCACAGCCGCCGCAGCTGCCATCGCAGGGCTCACCAAATGTGTGCGCCCACCGAAACCTTGTCGTCCTTCAAAATTGCGATTCGACGTCGAAGCGCAGTGCTCACCGTTGCCCAAGCGATCCGCGTTCATTGCCAAGCACATAGAACAACCGGGCTCACGCCACTCCATACCGGCGGCGAGAAATATCTGCTCCAGACCTTCCGCGTCCGCCTGTTTTTTCACGTGCTGCGAGCCGGGAACTACCAACACCTGCTTGACGGAAGCAGCTACTGTGCGC
>CAZZNL010000298.1:0-2247 GCA_964655625.1 uncultured Pseudomonadales bacterium | reverse complement strand
CTTGTTGGCAGCGGGGCTGGGCTACAGCAAATCACTGACGGGTTCGTATCAAGTCGGTTTGTGGTTGTATGCAGGTTTGGCGCTCTGTTCTTGGCTGGGCTTGCTGTCAGTGAAAATGCGCTGGCGCACCACCTGGGGTTCGCTGACGGCGGCGCGCGTTTAAGGTGAATGCGGTGGCTGCAGTAAGCGTGCTGGATCCCTATTTGCGTGCCGGTGTCGATTCACGCGCCGGACGCAAAGCGCGCAACGAAGATGCGGTAGGCATTGCTGCGCCGACAGCGGCGGAGTTTGTTGCGCGCGGTGCGGTGTTTGCCATTGCCGACGGCATCAGCGCCTGCGATCACGGTGATCGCGCAGCGCAGTACGCGGTGCGCGGTGTGCTGAATGATTACTACGCCACGCCAGATACCTGGGCGCCACCCATCGCACTGGATCGTGTGATCACTTCGCAAAATCGTTGGCTGCGCTCACAGCGCAGTAATGGTGCCGATGCTGCGCTGGCCACCACCTTGTCGCTCTTGGTGCTGAATGGTTCGCGCTATTGCATTGCCCACGTTGGTGACACACGCATTTATCGCTTGCGTGACAATCGACTGGAGCTGTTGACGACCGATCACGTGTGGCAACACCCGCAGATGTCGCATGTGCTCACGCGAGCGCTAGGTCTTGATCTCTCCGTTGCCGTCGATTATGTCGAAGGCGATTGGCAGGCCGGTGACAGTTTTTTGCTTGCCTGTGACGGTGTGTGGGCGAGTGTGCCGGAAGCAGAGTTGCTCAAAACATTGACGTTTTACGAGGATCCCAACGCTTGTGCCAAAAGGCTTTGTGATTTGGCGCTGGAGGCGGGCAGTGAAGACAATGTTTCTGCGTTGGTCGTGCGCGGTTTGCAAACACCGCCAGACACTGTGCAACAGCGCGTGGCAGCAGGGCGAGCATTAGCGCCACCGGCGAAATTGAAGCCAGGCAGTGTGCTAGATGGTTTTGTAATTGATGAGTTGTTGCACGAGTCACGCGAATCGCTGGTTTATCGCGTGCACCATCCGCAGCATGCCGGTGAGTGGGTGTTAAAAACGCTGACACCGCTGGCAGCTGATGATGAAGAAAGACGCGCGGCTTTGCTGGCCGAAGAGTGGTTGACGGCGCGTATGCCATCGAAACATTTTGTGACCACACTGACACTGCCCTATGAGCAGCGCACGGCCTTGTATTTAGTGCAGCACTTTCATACCGGTGCAACGCTGGCGCGTCGTTTGAAAAGTGGACAGAAATTTTCAGTGGCAGAAACAGTGCAGATCGCGCAACAGCTTTTGCGTGCACTGGGTGCATTGCATCGCCTGCATGTTATTCATCGCGATATCAAACCGGAAAACGTGCATCTCGGCAGTGACAATGTATTGCGCATTCTCGATCTGGGCGTTGCTTGGCATGCCAACAGTGCAGAGCAGGATGTGCGCAATCCCGGCACGCCATCGTACATGGCACCGGAATTGCTGCGCGGTGAAGCGGCAAGCGTGCAGAGTGATCTGTATGCGGCGGGCGTGACTTTGTATCACTTGTTGTCACGGCAATATCCATACGGGGAAATTGAACCTTTCCAGAAACCGGTTTTTGGTGACCCTGCACCGGTAACGCGCTATCGCCATGATGTGCCGCTGTGGTTGGATGATGTGTTGTTAAAAGCCTGCGCGCGCGATGCTAAAAACCGTTTTGAAACCGCAGAGGAAATGTTGCTCGCGTTGGAGCGCGGCGAAGAGCACGGTTTGATCGTGCGCCGCCAAAGCCCGTTGCTGGAGCGCAACCCTGTCGGTTGGTGGCGCATGCTGGCTCTGCTGTCGCTGCTGGCCAATTTTTTCCTGTTTTATCTTCTGCTCGTGCAGTAGCCAAGGAGAATCCTGATGTTATTTGGTCGCGGCAAAAAAAATCCCATCCATCTGCATGACAAAGGCGTGATGCAGTGGAAGTATGCCACTTGCGGCTACTGCTCGGTCGGCTGCTCAATTGAAATCGGTGTGGATAAAGACGGTGTGCCAGTCACAACGCGCGGCGTAGGCGATGCCGATGTCAATCGCGGCAAGCTGTGTATTAAAGGGTTGACTGAAGCGCAAATTTTTCACGCGGCAGGGCGCGGAGCAGATCCGCTGGTGCGCGACAAGATTTTTGAATCGTGGCAGAAAACCGATTGGGATACCGCGCTGGATAAAACGGCGGCTGAGTTCAAGCGCATCCAGGAAAAATACGGCCGCGATG
>CAZZNL010000297.1:0-2249 GCA_964655625.1 uncultured Pseudomonadales bacterium | reverse complement strand
GCTGATGCCTTCAATGTCGACGGTGTGAAAAAACTGGAAGATCTCGGTGTGACCGAATGCATCATCGGGTTTCACAATACTTACTCTGGCGAGCGTGATCAGAAAACGCTCGAACAGAAATTGGGCATACTGAAATGGTTTGCCGACAGCGTTATTGCCAAATGCGGTGATCCCGTTTGATCGGCGCACTGTTGATCGTTGCATTCACATCACGGTATTGCTCATGAATACACCGACCATTGGTTTTATAGGTGCAGGCAATATGGCTGCCAGCTTGATTGGCGGTTTGGTCGCACAGGGTTTTGATCCTCAAAAAATATGGGCTGCCGATCCCAATAACGATGCATTGCAAGCATTAGTGCAACAGCATGGCATTCATACGGGCAGCGATAACGCAGCCGTGGTGCAGCAGGCGGATGTGTTATTGCTGGCGGTTAAACCGCAGGTGCTGAAAACGGTTTTGCAGACACTGGCGTCCGAGATACAAGCGCGACAACCTCTCCTGATTTCGATAGCAGCCGGCATTAACATCGCATCGATAGAACAATGGTTGTGTGGCGAGTATGCCGTGGTGCGTTGCATGCCCAACACGCCGGCTTTGGTGCAGTGTGGTGCCAGCGGTTTGTTTGCCAATGCGCGAGTCAGCGCTGCGCAGCGGCAACAAGCAGAAAATATTTTGCGCGCTGTGGGTATTGCGCTGTGGCTGGATAACGAAGCGCAAATTGATGCTGTCACTGCGGTGTCTGGCAGCGGCCCGGCTTATTTTTTCTTGTTTATGGAAGCCATGATTGCCGCCGGAGAAAAACTGGGTCTTTCGGCGGCGGTGGCGCGCGAACTGACACTGCAAACGGCATTGGGTGCCGCGCAAATGGCAGTGGCTTCGGATGTGGATGCTGCGGAGTTGCGCCGTCGCGTCACTTCGCCGGGTGGCACAACCGAGCGCGCTATCGCACATTTTGAACAACAGCAGTTGCGTGACATTGTTAACGGTGCTTTGCAGGCCGCCGCTGTGCGCTCGCAAGAATTGTCGCAATCTTTGAGTTGATGAGCGTGTTATGAATCCACTCGTGCAGATCGGTATTCTGATTATACAAACGGCAGGCGGATTGTTTCTGTTGGCGGTTTTGTTGCGGTTTCTGTTGCAACTGGCGCGTGCAGATTTTTACAACCCCATTTCGCAATCCATTGCCAAAATGACAGCGCCCTTGTTGTTGCCGCTGCGTCGCATTGTGCCGGGGCTGTTTGGTGTGGATATCGCCTGTCTGTTGTTGGCTTTGGCGGTGCAGTATCTCACGGTGACTTTGAGTGGCTTGTTAGTGGGCATTGTTGCGCCGGCAGTGGTGCTGTTGTGGAGCTTGATCGGCATGGCATCCATGGTGCTTTACATTTATCTGGCGGCGATGATTGTGATGATTGTTGCCAGCTGGGTGGCGCCGTTTTCGCGCCATCCCGCCATTGTGTTGTGTGCGCAATTGGTGCAGCCGCTGTGTGCGCCGATACAGCGCGTGCTGCCGTCTTTAGGTGGTTTGGATCTTTCGCCGATTTTTGTGTTTTTGTTGATCAATGCTGCGCGCATTTTGGTGAACAGTGCAGCAGCGCAAACCGGTCTGTTGGGCGGTGCCACGATGCTCGTGCCGGGTATGATGTAAATGACACTGGCGATTTTTGATCTCGATAACACGCTGTTGCACGGTGATTCCGATCACGCCTGGGGAGAATTCATCGCTGATCTCGGTGTGGTGAATGCGGCGGAATACCGCGCAAAAAATGATGCTTTCTATGATGATTACTGCCGAGGTGAGCTGGATATTTTTGCCTACCAGCGCTTTGTGCTTTCACCGCTGGCAGGTTACTCAATGGATGAGTTGTCGCGATGGCATGCGCAATTTATGCGTGAAAAAATTGAGCCGATGATTCTGCCCAAAGCAGAAGCCCTGGTAGATGATCATCGCAGCCGTGGCCATACGCTGATGATTATTACCGCTACCAATGCTTTCATCACAGCACCGATCGCCCGGCGTTTGGGTATCGAGTTGTTGATCGCTACCAATCCCGCTGTGCAAGACAATATGTACACCGGCGATATTGCTGGCACGCCGTGTTATCGCGAAGGCAAAGTGGAGCGTTTGTCGGAGTGGCTGCGCGACAATCATGTGTCGCTCGAAGACAGTTACTTTTACAGCGATTCCCACAATGATCTGCCACTGTTACAGCAAGTGGCGCATCCTGTCGCGGTTGATCCGGATGCG
>CAZZNL010000296.1:0-2252 GCA_964655625.1 uncultured Pseudomonadales bacterium | reverse complement strand
CGCTCAATTATGGCTTTAACAAAGTTGCTGCCAATATCAGGAACACCCTGCTCACTGTAGTAACTGATAATACTTTCAAGATCTTCAAACGCTGAAGTTGAAACGCTGACCTTCATTTACTTGATGCCCAACCGTTTCTTTACTTCGGACATGCTCATGGTATTACCCTGCTTGATATCCATAAGCCCTTGGGCAACCGCTTTTACGAAGGCCAGCTCCTCCCGATCTTTCTCGTACTCTTCCAAGTCTTGCACCACGGCCACGCCTCGGCCACGACTGGTGAGCAGAACAGGTCTATGGGTTTCCTTTACCTGATTGACAACTCGACCAGGATTAACCTTGAGGTCAGTCAGCGGGATTACATCTTCAGAAAACTTTGTTTGCATGGCAGCCACCACTAGCTCTTGGTGACCACTTTATAGCACCTGTTTATAACACCAATCAAGAAACCTAAACCCGTGTCCGGTTTTACTTGACCACTACACCCCATTCACTGAAAAAATCTCAGCGCATGTGGATGGGATACGGGCTAAAGCAACCCGGCCGCAAGTCGTAGCGACTGCTGCTAAAAAACGCCTCGCCACAAGTCTGCTTGTAGGCTTCTTTGATAAAAGAAAAGTAGCGCGGTTGCGCACTCACTGGACAGTAGTGCGACACCAGGCTTTTTCGTGTTGTTGATGGCTTAGTCACCGGCGTACCACCATGCGCCAGGTTGGCGTGCCAAATCAAGGCATCGCCTTTTTTGGCAGCAAATGTTTTCAGTGGCACTTGTTTGGCAGCAGCTTGTTGATCGAGAAACTCACTGTAACGCCGGTGAATACCTTTGCCATCTTTTTGCGCCTCCCAATACAAACGCTCGCCACCAAACAAAAATTGCGGGTCGCGATGGCTGCCGGGGTAATACATCAATTCACCACTGCCCAACTCAATGTCTTCCAGGGCAATCCAGCTGGCTGCCAGCGTATTGGGTTTATCAATCACTACAAAAGCAGTGTCTTTATGGATGGATTGCTCTGAACCCCAAGTAAACACCATGCTCTGAAATACCAGGGGCGGCTCTGCAAAAATCAATTGCAACATACGCAATAAAGCTGGATTAAAAATGAGTGCACGACAGGCTTCATTGTTGACGTAAAAATCATACAACCGGCTTTTGTGCGGAAGCAGCTCACTCTCTGGATGCGCCACAATACCTTTGCCGATGTTCACCACATACTTTTCAGCATCGCGCCAGGCATTGGCCAAGTCATCCAACATGCGGTCGATCAAGGCATGCTCGGCTGCACCCGGTAGAATCAAATAGCCCTGCTCACGAAACTGCCGCAATTGCTCAGCTTCAGTGTGTGTGATCTGCGCCGCATCGCACAAACGCTCGATCTGCTGCTCGGCATCGTTGCGATCCAGCCACAGTTCAGCGAGCGGCGAACACGTGTCAATTTGTTTCATAATGCACTTTTATAGAATGGCGCCTCAGTAGTGCTGCAGCTTACACAATTTGGGAGTCATCACGCATGAAAACCGCCGACCTCCGCCGCGAATACCAATACGGTGAGTTACATCGCGCTGATCTCGCCACCGACCCATTTACGCAATTTACGCGCTGGTTGGAACAAGCCGTCACCGAACCCAATAACCCAGACCCTACGGCGATGGTACTGGCAACAGTTGATGCCCACGGCCAGCCGAGCCAGCGCACCGTATTGCTGAAAGACCACAGTACCGAAGGTTTTACCTTTTTCACCAACTTGCAGAGCCAAAAATCGCTGGAGATGCTCGCCAACCCACGCGTGTCCCTCTTGTTTCAATGGCTGCCGCAGAGCCGGCAAGTGATTATTCACGGCACGGCCGAGCGCACCCACCGCGCCGAAGACGAGGCCTATTTCGCCAGCCGACCGCGCGCCAGCCAGCTGGCCGCCCGCGCTTCGCAGCAGAGTCATACCATCGACAGCCGCCACGCACTGGAAGCCGCCTTCGCCGCTGAGCTGGCACAGTTTCCAGAGGGTGACATCCCCTGCCCGCCCAACTGGGGTGGCTGGCGAGTGACGCCGCAACGCGTGGAATTCTGGCAGGGCCGCCCTTCGCGTCTGCACGACCGCTTCGTCTATGAAAAGCAAGGCAATGAATGGCAGCTATCGCAACTGGCTCCGTAATTCTGCTGGCTAGCTCCACGCATCTCTCTGCGCGATAATCCTGCCTCCCAATTTTTAACCCTTTCCTTTTCACTTTTTCTTTTCACAACCTAGGAGCATCAC
>CAZZNL010000295.1:0-2271 GCA_964655625.1 uncultured Pseudomonadales bacterium | reverse complement strand
GCCCAAACCTGCGTGGCCGAGGCCCGCAACCAAGGTGAGTGGTACAGCGTGGGCAATTTCTGTGCCGACCAAGCGCGCAACAGGCAACATGGGAAAAATCAAAAACAGTGCGACGGTTCCCAATGCTCCTGCGCCGATGGAGGTGACTGTGACGGCAATGCCCAAAATGATGCCAGTGACGATGGCTGCGCGTTCGCGTTGTTGCCGCGTGAGGCGCGTAAAAATGGCATCGTTGCGGTGGCTCCAGTCGAGCAACTGTTGTTTCAAAACAATCGCCAAGGCTGTTAGCACCAAGGTTATACCCAGTGCTATTTTGATGCTGTTATTGACATGTTTGCTGTCGAAGCCAATCCAGTGCATCACCAGCAGTGTGAGCGCGGCTGCAGGCAAGCTGCCAACAGCAAGAAAGCCGGTAATGCGCCAGTCAATATTGCCTTTTTTCTGGTGAACGAGAACACCGCCTGATTTGGTGATGGCGGCATACAACAGGTCAGTGCCGACAGCGGTGCTGGGTGAAATGCCGAAAAATAGCAAGATCGGCGTCATCAGACTGCCGCCGCCCACGCCGGTCATGCCGACGATAAAGCCGACAGCGAGCCCAGAGAGGGCGTAGGCCAGCTCCAGATGGAATCCAAAGAGTTCAAATTGCATGGTGGTTGCCTGTAATGCCGAAGGTGTTATGAAGGGTCGCAATGACTGTGTCGTGCATCCTAGCGGTGCGTTCCTTATAACAAAAGGATTGTTTTGTTGTATTGATATTCTTTTTGGTTATTAGTGGGGTGGTGAGGAAGATTGCGGCGACAAATCCTGCGCGTGAACGAAATACACAAAGCGAGCCGCTTCGTGAACCGTGATAAGGCTGTTGGTGGGCATATTGGCAAAGTCGCCTTCGAAAACAGCCAGCTCGGTGTAGCCCTGTTTGCGTAGAGCCGCCAAGAAAACTCGCGAGTTGTAGTCGTTGAGGTCTTCGACGACATAAATGCGCGGGTTGCCAGGAAGTCGCTCAGGTATTTTCAGAGCAAACATGTCTTGGCGATCGATATTTTTGATCCAAAAAACCTGGCCGTATTTTTCCGATAAATTGCTTTTTAGTTGTTTTTGGAAGTTCAGTCGATTGTCGTTGTGGTGTGTGCGCAGATGGTCGGTTTGTAAGTGATATTGAATCTGGATCGGCTTCCAGCAAATGAGGAGTGTCAGTGGCAGCAAAAAATAGAGGCGTGGTGTTTGTAAGAGGGTGATGCAGCCCAGTGCGGCTAACAGGGTGATGGCTGCGGAGAGTGCACAGAAGCTGCGATCAAAGAATGCTGGGATGCTGGAAAAATAGAGCAGGAAAAATAACAGTGGGATAATCAGTATCGTAGCCGCCAAGTGTTGGCGTTGCACCCATAACGAAACAGCGCCGGTCAGTACAGCGATCACGAGCGGCCAGCCCAGCGTGGCATAAAAATAATGCAGGATATTTTTGAGTTGGAAAATGTAGCTGTAATGTTCCAGTAAGTCTGGCGGCTTGGGGTGTTGGTAATACAGTTGCACGCTGCGCACACTGAGCCAGAAATCGCGCGCACTCATATCGCCGATTAAAAACAGCAGTTGCAACACGGCCAGTGTGATAATCAATAACGCAATGCCGTTGACGACAATGGTAGCTAGCGTTTTTTTTGTCTCGTGTTGTTGCTGCCGGAGTAGTGTGGCGCAGCAGGCCAATGCGGGAAAAATACCCAGCATCAACTGGCTGGCTTTGCCGGCTGTTGCTACACCGAGTGTTAAACCGCTGAGTAGCAGCCAGCGGTTTCTATTCCAGCGTTCGTATTGCAGAGACAGCCAGAGCAGTATTGAGCCCATAGCAGTCAGTAGGGCGTCGGGTCTGGCATAGTGGCTGCCTTGCACGGCCAGTGGCAGGACGGTGTAGATCACGGCACTGCATAGCATTAGCGTTTGCCCACCCAGTTGTCTGGCGGCCAGCACAATAAACAGCAGGCTGATGCTGTCCCAGAATAAAGCGATGTGATGCAGTAGCACGATGGTGGGTGTAGCGACACCCAGCCAGCGCAAAGGTTTGATAAGTGCAGCAGCCAGTATCATATGGCCGCTGAAATTGTAGTGATGATCGTGCAGTGGTTCATCGCGCACGATATTGATCGAAACGCCTTTATTTTTTTCGGCTTGTTCGCCCAGGCGATACCAGTCTGGCTGCCAGTTGTTGTTATCTACGGCGTCATCGACAGCCCAGACAACTATTTGGTCATCGATTTGAAAGTAGGTGCGTGGACT
>CAZZNL010000294.1:0-2311 GCA_964655625.1 uncultured Pseudomonadales bacterium | reverse complement strand
GTGCCGATCAAGGCGCTGCCGCCGAACGCAAAGATCACCGCATTGGTGTGCAGTGGGCGCAGGCGGCCGAAAGAGAGCCACGCTTGGCCAAAATTGAGATTGGGCCACACCAGCTGTGCGGCGATCAGCACGCCGACTGCCATACCGATAATGCCCCACACCACCGTCATGACCGTAAATTGACGAACCACCTGATAGTTGTAAACCACAGGTGTTGAGTTCAAATGTTCAGCTTGCATAAAACTCCTCAAAGACAGGAGAGAAAAAACGTGTGATACAGCGAATGGATGGTGTGTTTAATCCATGAACACAGGCATCAACCCCATACCCCACAGCACAACCGTGGCGCCCATCATGGCAACAAGCAGCACCAGACAGACAGAAATAATGGCGCTGGCGTACAAAAAGCCGCGCTCCGCCGGAATGTTCATCACCGCCGGCAGACCCGAGTAGAGCAGGTAAACCGCCCAGCTGACGGCCACCACACCCAAGCCCAAATCAAACCATAACACCGGGTGGAAGCCGAAAAGACCAGCGAGAAACAGCGGGGTCGCGCAGTAAGCGGCCACGGCGTAGCCCTTGGTAAAAGTGGTGATGGATCCGTAGGTACCGGCCATCCAGTGGATGGCATAACCGATGCCCCACAGGGCGAGAATGATGGCGCAGTAGAACGCGATGACCAATTTGAGAGCGCTGTGCGGTGTCAGGCGCACCACTTCGCCGCCCATGATCTGCCAGCCGATTTCCGTAGTGCCGTAGTACCACGCGTAGCAGGGCAGGGCAGCCAGAATAAACACATACAGGGCGGAGGTGCGCAGTTGGCCGAGACTGGCATTGGCCACGACCTGCCACTGTTTTTTAGGGGAGAGCAAAAAGCCAAAAGGGTTATTCAGCATCAAAAATACCTGATCAAAAATACCTGAGAAGGCACCAAGCGGCAGCATTGTAGGGCGTGATAGGTGCACTGGGGTTGATACGGGTCAAGCTGTGATCGAGAAAACCATGAATCTTGTCTGTGCCAGGTTGCGCCAGCTGGCAGGTGAGACGACAGCGCCATTGTAGTCCCATCGCTTTTGAGGGTGAAGTCGGTGGTAGGATGCCGAGTGGGTGGATGCCCGAAAGACACACATAAATCAAGAAACGCATAACAAAACCGATAACGCATCTGACAACACAGCATCAGTCGCTCAAGGAGAAACACGATGACGCAATCCGTATATGACCCCGCAGCACAAACATCAGCCAGCGCTGTCGCCCAGCAAGGCTCTATAGAGAGCGCACTGGCCGGCAACTACAGTATTAATCTGGGCGAATTGCTCAGCGAGGCGTGGCAGAAAACCGATGGCACCAAAATGCCGATCAACGTCGGCTTTTGTATCTACTTTGTGGCATATCTGGTGGCGGCAGTATTGATCCCTGTGGTGCTCAGCGGCTTTACCGCCAATCTCACCCCTTTCGCACAATTGGTCGGCACTTTGTTGAATCTGTTGGTCGGCTCCACCTTGATGGCAGGCATCATGATGATGGGTGTGGCCCGCGTGGCGGGGCGCCCGTTTGGCATTGATTCCACTTGGCAATATTTGCCCAAAATGCTGCCGATTTTTTTGTTGATGGTGGTGATGTCCATCATGGTGATGTTGGGATTTATTTTGCTGATCCTGCCCGGCATTTATCTTTCCATTGCCTATATGTTTGCCATCCTGTTGACGGTGGATCGTGACATGGGCGTGTGGGAAGCGCTGGAAACCTCGCGCAAAGCAGTAACGCATCACTGGTTCGGCGTATTCGGCACAATGTTCGTGATGGGGCTGCTGATTTTTGTTTCGGCTCTGCCATTGGGCATTGGTCTGATCTGGACGCTGCCCATGTGTTATGTGCTGCTCGGTTTGTTGTATCAGCGCATTTTTGGTGTGGCGGCGTAATGTTTTCGCACGGCGAATGACAAAACTCAAAGCTTTGCTACAAGGTCTTATTACAAAGTCTTACTGCAAGGTTTTACTACAAAGTTTTATTACAAAGCTTTACTACAAAGCCTCTACCGGTGCCTGTGAGCAGGGATGTGTGTCACTTCCCTGTTCCAGTTGCACCGTGGTGTGCGCAATACCAAACTTCTGTTGTAGCGCACTTTTGATTTGTGAGAGCAATACATCGTCGATGACGGCATCCGGCTTGACGAGATGCACCGTTAACGCCACCTCGGTAGTACTCATGCTCCAGATATGCAGATCGTGCACGGCTGTAATGCCGGGTAAGTTCGATAGATAGTTTTCCACTTCGGTGGGTTGAATATTTTTAGGCACAACGTCCAGTG
>CAZZNL010000293.1:0-2333 GCA_964655625.1 uncultured Pseudomonadales bacterium | reverse complement strand
CCCATCAACAATCGTTCAGACGTGAAAGCTTTCGCCGCAACCGCATTCGGCACTGACGTTGGGGTTGTTGAATTGAAAGCCTTCGTTCAGGCCTTCTTTGGCGAAATCCAGTTCGGTGCCATCCAGATAAACCAAACTTTTGCCATCAACAACAATATTGACATCGCCATTTTCAAAAACGCTGTCCCCTTCCTGTAGCTCGTCGACAAACTCCAGTACATAGGAGAGCCCGGAACAACCTGCCGTTTTTACACCGAGTCGCACACCAATGCCGTGCCCACGATTCGCCAGATAGTTGCGAACATGTGCACGCGCCGCCTCGGTCATGGTAATTGCCATAACTACCTCTCTATCGCTTACTGGCCGCGCTTCTGCTGCAAGTCATGAATCGCTGCCTTGATGGCATCTTCAGCCAACACCGAGCAGTGAATCTTGACCGGAGGCAGAGCCAGCTCTTCAGCAATATCAACATTCTTGATTTGCGCAGCCTCATCCAGCGTTTTACCTTTGACCCACTCGGTCAACAGAGAGCTAGATGCAATAGCAGAACCACAGCCATAGGTTTTGAACTTGGCGTCTTCAATAACACCCTGATCATTAACCTGTATCTGCAAACGCATCACATCACCACAGGCAGGTGCTCCGACCATTCCCGTGCCCACGTTGCTGGATTTGGAATCCAACACGCCGACATTGCGCGGGTTTTCATAGTGATCGATAACTTTTTCACTGTATGCCATAACTACCTCCGGTTGCGTTTAGTGCGCAGCCCACTGAACAGAATTCAAATCAATTCCTTCCTTAAACATATCCCATAATGGCGACAGCTCGCGTAGCTTTTCCACCGCACTGCGTACATGTGCAATGGTGTAGTCAATCTCTTCTTCCGTGGTGAAACGACCAATAGTGAAACGCAATGAGCTGTGCGCCAATTCATCTGACATTCCCAATGCACGCAGTACATAGGAAGGCTCCAAGCTCGCTGAGGTACAGGCCGAACCAGAAGACAGCGCCAAGTCTTTCAGCGCCATCATCAGTGACTCGCCTTCAACGTACGCAAAGCTGATATTGAGGTTGCCGGCAACGCGCTGATCGAGCGAACCGTTTACAAACACCTGCTCCATATCTTTAACACCCGCCAACAGGCGGTTGCGCAGCGCCAAAATGCGGGCATTTTCTGCTGCCATATCTTCACCGGCAACACGAAAAGCCTCACCCATGCCGACGATCTGATGCGTTGGCAGCGTACCGGAACGCATGCCGCGTTCGTGCCCACCGCCGTGCATTTGTGCTTCGAGACGCACGCGCGGTTTGCGGCCAACATACAGCGCACCAATGCCTTTCGGCCCGTAAACTTTATGCGCTGACATCGACAGCAGATCAACCGGCAACTCCGCCATATTCAATGGCACTTTCCCGGCGCTCTGCGCTGCATCGACATGATAGAAAACACCTTTAGCTCGGCAAATTGCACCAATAGCCGCGATGTCATTGATCGTGCCAATTTCATTATTGACATGCATGATCGACACCAGTGTTGTATCCGGGCGCAGAGCCTCTGCCACTTGTGCCGGTTCGATCAAACCCTCTGGCGTCGGGTCGAGATAAGTCACCTCAAAACCTTCACGCTCCAGCTGACGACAAGTATCCAACACCGCCTTGTGTTCAATTTTTGAAGTGACGATGTGTTTACCTTTTTTGATATTGAAATGCGCAACGCCTTTGATCGCCAGGTTATTGGACTCCGTGGCTCCGGAAGTCCAGACAATTTCGCGTGGATCCGCCCCGATCAAGGTGGCAACCTGGCTGCGCGCATTCTCTGCTGCTTCTTCTGCCTTCCAGCCAAATATGTGAGAACGCGAAGCAGGGTTGCCAAAATTACCATCCAGTGTCAGGCAGGCAACCATTTTCTCTGCCACACGCGGATCAACCGGGGTGGTCGCAGAATAATCAAGATAAATGGGCAATTTCATAGTCAATTCTCTCCGGGATCCCGGCATTACGGATTAGGATGAAGTGCCAGCACTTAATACAGTGACAGGCTGCGCTTCATCGGCAAGACGCTGTTGGCGCGCTGACACCTCTTGCACACTCTGGCTATTTACCAAGCTAGCAAGACTGATGGCACCCAGGAAATCGTGGATTTTCTCGCTCAACAAGCACCACAGATCATGCGTCAAACATTTCTCACCCTGCTGGCAGTCGCCCTCGCCACCGCAATGCGTAGCATCCACAGATTCATTGACAGCATCAATAATCTGCGCCACAGAAATTAGAGCCGCATCACGACTGAGCCGATAGCCACCGCCGGGGCCGCGAACACTACTCACTAA
>CAZZNL010000292.1:0-2333 GCA_964655625.1 uncultured Pseudomonadales bacterium | reverse complement strand
GAATGGCTTTGACTGCTGAAACCCCGTGCGCAGGATTGTCTGGAGTGCTGAACATCTGCTCGGGCACCAAGTGCTCCATCGCCGACATGCGCGCACCCATGGCGCGGTTAGCGCAACCAACACGTTATATTGCAGCATTTTGTTTTATTATCGACCATCAGGCTTAAAAACAGGGCTATCCAAAAGCACTTTAGCAACTTTTCCATCGACGGCCTCTAAAGTACAAACCGGAGAATCTCCGCCTGACGCAAAGCCAGAAGCTGAAGATATCAGCCATTTTTCATTAGTTATCCTAACAACACTCAAATCTTGACTCTTTGCCATGGCAACAACAGCCTCCAAAATAAGCCCTCTATAATCGTCTGAACAAAATTTATATACTTTTGTCCACTCCCTAGTAAGAGCCTTAAAATAAATAAAAACACCTATAGCCAAGGCAAATACCACTATAAAACTCGCAGTATGCTTATTGATCCAACGCGCAGTCATCGCCATGTGCAGCCCCCGTCAATCCAGCAACCAACTCTTCAAATGTTAGGGTTGACACCCTGAAATCAAATGTACCGAAACCAGGTATCGTGATTGGCCCACGCTTTATTATGTTGGCATCGTAAATCATAGCTTTCCCTATCCAGTACAGGTAAGTCCATGCAGCAAGAGATGCTCTGCTCTCTTGATTGTCGCATACTCTGGTGTAAGCCTCTAAATAGTGCTCCGCATTTCGCATTGCCTCAGAATAAGAAATCCTTTCGGCAGCAGATCTGTCCGCTCTAATATGAGTCCATGCCATAGGACCGTAGAGCATCCGATATTTTGCCGCAATAACTAAATACCCGCCATCCTCTCCGCCTTCAATTAAATAAGCGCCTTCTCCTGTTTGCGGATCTAAAATGATATAACCTGCCGATGTACTACCTGCATAACTCACATAGCGTTCCTGCGTAATGATCTCCTTCCCCGCGTAAGCCGCACTCCGAATTTCAGCCTTGATATCAGTCGACAGATTAATTGCCGCAAGCGCCGTTTCCACATTAGCCTGCGTGATGGTATATATTTTCTGGCCTTCTGCAGCCGCCAGTTGCAATGACTTTACAGCACTCACTCCATGAGCAGCTCCATCAGAAGTTGAATAAATGCCTTCAGGAATGAGATGCTCCATAGCAGAGCCACGAGAACCGCTCATCCTCACAAAATATTTTCTATTTACCTCATCATCATCTCTTGACGAAACATTAACCAAATATGAGTCAACATCCATAACAACCCCAGATATTGAAACATTGCGCGGCACACCAAACCAAAAGTGAGTCGATAGCTTTGTTTGAAATATTCCGTATGATGGCGCCTGATAATACACAACACCCATTTGCCTAGACATCGTTTCATCTTGGACATTATTTAAGGCAAACCACCCAAGAATCGTTGCATACAACAAGTCACCAAATGCATCTTGTGTTGTAACACTAGAAAAGCCCTTATCTTGCATCTTTAATCTGGTAGTTTGCATAGAGTGCTGTAGATCCATCATTTGCGAAGAGCTCACTCCCTGCAAATCCAGCGCAATCGCCTCGTACTGCCCGGCAATGGGCAGGTTCTGTGTAGTCTGGTAGTCCTTGCCCGGAAACTTATAGCCCATCACGCTGATCATTTCCGTGCCCATGGTGGGCTGGGCGGTGCTGGTGGCAACGGTCGCGTTGTCGAGGGTAAATTCCGGCGTGAGGTGGATCAGGTAGCCAGGTAATGTGCTGGGCAATTGCGCAGGGTCAATCTGGCCGGTTTGTGGATCTGCTGCCGGGATGTAGCTCGCAATCAAATCCGCATCTTTTTGCGTGGCCGGCTTGAAGGACATCGCCAGTTTCTTGCCTGCGAGTTTGACTGTCGGTTGTTCGACCACAAACAACTGCTGATCGGCTGTACCGTAATAACTGCTCCACAATTCATATTTGAATTTGAGGCGCAGGCGGTCGGCAATTTCGCTGAAGTTCGATTGCTTGGCGATCAGCTGGTACGGCAAGCCTGCTGGCAAGGGCTGGATCTGTTTGACCTTGATGCTCTGCATGCCCAGCACATCGCCCACAGTCGCATTCGGTTGCTGGGTGGTGAGGTAGTTTTGCAGTTGAGCCTGATAATCAGTGAGTGCAGTTTGTATCGCCTGCTGCGGCACGTTCTGCACCCAGCCTTCCTGTTCGTTCACGGTGGATTGCTGCTGGATGGTGTTGGCCAGTGATTGCGCATCAAACGGGACGGCTGCCTTTAAATCGACGGTCGGCTGTGTGACATCGTACTGCTTGTAACTGGCATCCATCGGGATCCAGTTATCCCCCTCAGCATTT
>CAZZNL010000291.1:0-2335 GCA_964655625.1 uncultured Pseudomonadales bacterium | reverse complement strand
ACGCGCTGCTGACACTGCTGCAAGAATTGTTGGAATGCCGCGTTCGTCATCACGCGTGAACCGGAAACAGGGGGTTAATCGTCGCTATCAAATGGTTCGCTTTTTAGCGTGCCATTTTTTTCGATGAGTAATTGCACGCGCTGTTCTGCCGCAGTGAGTTTTTCTTGGCACTGGCGCGTGAGTTTGATGCCGGTTTCAAAAACTTTTAACGAGTCCTCAAGGCTCAAATCGCCTTTTTCCAGGCTCCCGACTAGCGCCTCCAGTTTTTTCAGTGCGCTTTCGAGATCCAGATCGTCATCTGATTTTTTTCTACCGGCCATCAGCTGTGTGCTCGTGGTTGCAAGAGATCCAGTTGCCGAATATCAAGAAGACAGCAGATCGAGATGCAAACGATCCATCATTTCCAATGCTTTGCCGCCGCCTTTTGCTACGCAAGACAGCGGATCTTCTGCGATGATGACAGGCAAACCGGTTTCTTCCATCAATAACCGGTCGATGTCGCGCAGCAGTGCGCCGCCGCCAGTCAGCACGATGCCGTTTTCAGCGATGTCGGAAGCGAGTTCAGGTGGGGATTGCTCCAGCGCGCCTTTTACGGCCTGCACAATGCCTGTGAGCGGCTCTTGCAATGCTTCAAGAATTTCGTCGCTGTTCAGCGTGAACTGACGTGGAACGCCTTCAGCAAGATTGCGACCGCGCACATCAATTTCACGCAATTCACGTCCACCGAAAGCACAGCCGACTTCTTTTTTGATGCGCTCGGCCGTGGCATCGCCGATCACAGTGCCGTAGTTGCGGCGCACATAGTTGATGATGGCTTCATCGAAGCGGTCGCCGCCAATGCGCACAGAGTCCGCATACACCACGCCGTTCAAAGAAATGATGGCGATTTCTGTTGTGCCACCGCCGATATCAACAACCATCGAGCCGTTGGCTTCGCCGACATTCAAGCCTGCGCCGATGGCAGCGGCCATGGGCTCGTCGATCAATTTAACATCGCGCGCGCCTGCACCTATGGCTGATTCACGAATAGCGCGTTTTTCAACTTCGGTGGCTTTACAGGGAACACCGACCAGTACGCGCGGGCTGGGGCGGAGAAAACCGCTGCCGTGCACTTTTTTGATGAAATGCTGCAACATTTTTTCGGTGATCTGGAAGTCGGCGATCACGCCGTCTTTCAGAGGGCGAATTGCCGTGATGTTGCCGGGTGTACGTCCCAGCATGCGCTTGGCTTCCAGGCCAACGGCTTCAACCGTTTTTTGGCCGTTGTGATAGCGAATGGCAACCACAGAAGGTTCGTCGAGCACGATGCCGCGACCGCGCATGTAGATGATGGTGTTGGCCGTGCCGAGGTCAATCGACAGGTCATTGGAAAACATTCCACGAAAGTTCTTCAGCATGAGGGTGTCCCTGATCGGAGGTAGGCTGCGAGGACTCGCGCCAAGGCGCGCCACTCTAGCAATGACGGGGGGTTTGGGCAAGGTAAGCCATCGCGTTTCAGGGATTTCTTGCGCCGAATATGGTATTTTGCCGACCCTTTCTGGCCGCTTGCCTTTCTGTTGCTTTCCCGTGTTTTGAGCCCGCGCTAGAGGTTCAGGCAGGCCTTGGGTATCCCGATATTTTTGGAGTATTTCATGGCTATTGAACGCCAACAGGTCGAGCAGCTGGCGCGACTGGCGCGTATCGCGCTGGACGAAAGCGTGATTGCTCGCACCACCAGCAGCCTGACCGATGTGCTGGCTCTGATCGACCAGTTGCAAGCGGTGGACACCGCAGGTGTCAGCCCTATGGCTCACCCCTTGGATGCGGTGCAGCGTCTGCGTGCCGACACGATCACCGAACCTGATCAGCGCGCTGCATTGCAGGCCATTGCACCAGCAGTGCAAGACGGCTTGTTTCTGGTGCCTAAGGTTATCGAGTGAGAGTGGAGCGCAGAGATGATTGATATGCACAATCTCACCTTGGTACAGACGGCGCAGGCTCTGGCAGACAAGCAATTTTCCAGTCGTGAAGTGACACAACATTATCTGGATCGTATTGCGCGCCTGGATAAAACCTACAACAGTTTTATCACAGTGACAGCCGAGCAGGCCTTGGTGGAGGCCGATGCGGCAGATGCGCGTCGCGCTGCGGGTAAAGCAGATTTTCTCACTGGTGTACCTTTCGCACACAAAGATATTTTTTGCACTCAAGGTGTGCGCACCAGTTGCGGTTCGCGCATGTTGGATAATTTTATTTCGCCGTACGATGCCACGGTGGTAACGAAATATCGCGAGCAGGGCATGGTAATGCTCGGCAAAACCAATATGGACGAGTTTGCGATGGGTTCGTCCAATGA
>CAZZNL010000290.1:0-2337 GCA_964655625.1 uncultured Pseudomonadales bacterium | reverse complement strand
GTCCCGATCTGTCTCAACAAGTACTGCTGGATACCGAGAGAAATTTCTCCTCCAAAATGGGTTTCCACGATCGCGTGCAGAAGTTCTTCGAAGGCAGCCTGATCATGGAAGACTTCGAGCACCACAAGCACCAGCGCCGTATCGTGCAGAACGCATTTAAAAATGAAGCCCTGCAGCACTACACGCGTGAAATTAACCGCATTTATGACCGCGCCCTGAACGAGTGGGAAGCCGATGCCGGCAAAACCATTCCTTTCTTCATGTACATCAAAGAATTGCTGTTGATCGTTGCCGCAGAAATTTTTGCCGGTGAAACAGCGTACAAAAGTGATCGCGTGCAATTCTTGAACCAAGCGTTTCTGGACGCGACTGCCGGCCTGATGTATCTGGTGCCCTGGAATATTCCAGGCTTCGTCTACCACACTGGTATGAAGGGCAAGCGCAATCTGCAAAACTTCTTCAGCCCCATGATCGACCAAAAACGTCGTGGTGACGGCTTGGATATGTTGAGCATTTTCAGCCGTGCTACCGACGAAAATGGCGACTTCTTCACCGCCAAAGAAGTCACGGACCAAGCCATCTTCCTGATGTTTGCTGCACACGACACCACCACTGCAGCTATCACTCATGCCATCTACTATTTGGCGCGCAATCCTGAAATCAAAGAAAAACTGTATAAGGAAATCGACTCTGTCGAACTCGATGGCCTGCTGTGGGAAGATCAAGAAAAACTGCCATACCTGCAAATGGTTTTCAACGAAGTGCAGCGTATTCGTCCTTCTGTACCTTCTGTGCCGCGCAGAACTATTCGCGAGTGTGAAATGGCAGGGCACCGCATACCGGCCAACACCATGGTCTTCACACTGCCTCGTTTCACACACTGGATGCCAGAATACTGGACCAACCCGCACCAGTTTGATCCAGAGCGCTTCTCGCCCGAGCGTGCCGAGCACAAAAAACACCCCTTCCAGTACTATCCTTTTGGCGGCGGTGCTCACAAGTGTATCGGCATGCACTTTGCGCAAATGGAATTCAGAAACTTCATGTTCAAATTCATTAAACGTTTTGATTTTGAAGCACGCCATGCCAAGCCGGATGTCTACATGCAGACATTCCCCCTGCCCAAGCCCAGCGATGATATGCCTATCGTCATTCGCCGCCGCTAAGCAGCAACTGGCAAGCACAAAAAAGCCGACATCACGTCGGCTTTTTTATTGCTCTCGCTCCGGAAAATTTCACAAAGCAGAGAGATACAGCGTTCCGTAGCGGTGTTTTTTCAGCACATCAACAATGCTCTCACCTTCAGGATTTCTGGCCTCCAAATTGCGGCCGGCCTCACGAAAGAAGCCGATGAAGCGCTCGAACTCGTCGGGCTTCATATTGCGGTAAGCAATTTCCAGCACATGAAAATCAGTCTCTACCCCTGCCGGCGGTTGAATATCAAGAAATAGCCGCAGCTGATCATCTGTGCGCTGCTCATCTTCCACCACTTTCTTGTCTTTTTTCTTTACCGCTACTTCTTGTGTCATTTTTTCACCATTACCAACGTGTGTTACGCCATTACGCCTGCAACTTGGACAGCAAGATGTCATTCACTTGCTGCGGATTCGCCTTGCCTTGCGTGGCTTTCATAATTTGCCCGACAAAAAATCCCAGCATCTTGGGACGCTTGTCTTCTGATGCATTGCGGTAGTTCTCCACCTGCTGAGGATTGGCCGCAATAATGTCATCGACAATTTTTTCAATAGCACCACTATCAGACACCTGACGCAAACCCTTTTGCTCAATAATGGCGTCGGCTGTGCCACCTTCTTGCCACAACAACTCAAACACCTGTTTGGCTATTTTCCCTGAAATAGTGCCGTCTTTAATGCGCGCAATCAGTCCACCGAGCTGCTGGCTATTGATAGGGCTCTGCGCCAACGGCAACCCAGTTTTATTCAACGCGCCGAGTAACTCCACCATCACCCAGTTGGCCGCCAGCTTCGCATCACCACAAGCGGCCACTGTCTCTTCGTAGTAGGCTGCTGTCACTCGGTCTGCACTCAACTGCGCAGCATCAGCGCTCGACAATCCATACTGCTCAACAAAGCGCCGTTGTTTGGCATCGGGCAACTCGGGCAAAGCGTCACGCAAGGCGCTGATATACGCGTCATCCAGCACCACTGGCAACAAATCCGGGCAGGGAAAATAGCGGTAATCATTGGCTTCTTCCTTGCTGCGCATGGAGCGTCCCGTGCGCGTTTCACCGTTGTAGAGCCGTGTTTCTTGAATAACGCGCCCGCCTTCTTCAATCACATCTATTTGACGCTCGACTTCGTAGCGAATGGCATCTTC
>CAZZNL010000289.1:0-2370 GCA_964655625.1 uncultured Pseudomonadales bacterium | reverse complement strand
GCGGCGTATCCATGCTGATCTCACTGCCGTGTTGTATGAGCACGGAGCGGCGAAATAATCGGTCGCCCTGAAACAGCGGCACAGGCACGTTGTAGCTTTTACTATTCTCTATTCGAAACATTGCTAAGCAGAAGGTATATGCTCATGTCGAAATACTTGATACTTATTACTATTGGGCCAGTGCAAGAATTTATTGCAGCTGCGCGGCGAACACGTGATCTGTGGTTTGGCTCGTGGTTATTGAGCCAGCTTTCGCGTGCGGCGGCGCAGAAGGTTTTCGAACTTCAAGGTACACTCATTTTTCCTCATCGCGAAGTAATCACAGCTTCTCCTGAGAAGAACACGTCAGCACAGCAATCAGCCAACGTCGCAAACAAAATTGTGGCGTCAATAACAACCGAAAACATAGGAGAGACCGGTGAAGCAATCCAGAAGGCCGTACAAAAACGACTGACTGAGTTACGTGATGATGCATTTAATTCTATCAAAGTTTGGACACAGGGCGATAGAGTATTAGCCGAGCAACAGGTCGATGCGCTCATCGAATGTTACTGGGTGGCGGTTCCCTTTACTGAGTCCTTGAAGTATAAAACACAACGCGATCTACTCGAAAATCTGATGGCAGCACGAAAAAGCATACGGCATTTCACGCAAATACAACTTTCGGAGGTAGAGCAACCCGAGCATAATCAAATAAAACTCTCGAAAGAGCAACAACGTTACCCAAAATCATCGCTCGATGGACAGCGCGAGTCGGTAATCTTGGAAAGTGCCTATCCCAATCGTGACGACCCACCCCAAGCACGGCAAACAAAGCTATTGACGCTTTTTCGGACATTTGGTGCAAAGCAGGCTGAACGCCTTTCCGGGGTCGATCTTCTTAAGCGACGTGGCAATTATAAAGCAGACGAGGCCGATTTTCCCAGCACTTCGCACTTCGCAGCGCTGCCATTTTTACAGCATTTAGCTGATACGTATGGAGCAGACAAAATACACAGCTTATTTAACCATTATCGGAAAACGCTAGAAGATCTTATTGCTAATAATAAGATGATTCAGCTAGAAAAACTAGATGAACGATATCGAGAACCTTTTGGTGTTATTGGCAACTATGATGCATCAATCTTATATATGTCACGTTTAGCAGAAGGAATTGACGCGAAAGATATTGAAACCCGCAGCAGCGCTGAACGTGCACTTAGAGACTTCCTTTCACTCGCTGCTAATGGCGCTGAACCAGGCGCATATTACGCTATCCTCCAGGCAGACGGCGACAGCATGGGCACTGTGATCGACAATCAGCTAGAAATTAAAGATCACCAGGAGCTTTCCAGGCAGCTCGCCACATTTGCCAAAAAAGCCGAAGAAATTGTTCTGAACAATCGAGGCGCGCTGGTATATGCAGGTGGCGACGATGTCCTGGCATTATTACCCGTTGATAGCGCGCTCAAATGCGCAAAAGAACTACATGATCAATTCGATGCGATTGTTGGGGCACATTGCAAGGATGAACACGGCAATATCCGATTTGTATCCAAGGAAAAAAGACCCGCTACCTTGTCTGTCGGCATTGCGATCTGCCATCACCTCGAACCACTCAACGATGCTTTGGCATTGGTGCGCAGCGCAGAAAAATCGGCCAAACAGGTGCAGGGCAAGAATGGCCTTGCAATCGTCATTGCCAAGCGGAGTGGAGAGCCACAGCGTATTCAAGGCAGCTGGGCTGAGGATAAAGGCTTTTTTACCCGGCTACAAACCTGGTTACGCGTGATGCAGCATACTGAGCTTTCGGCGGGCGCACCATATGAACTGCGCAACCTCGTTGAGCGCCTTGGTGAGCCACAAGAATTGAACACTGAAGCTCAAACTCTTCATCGTGCAATTGCCGAAGAGGCAGGACGCATTATCGAACGCAAACAAGGCCAGCGTGGCAGTAAGAAGCTAGATACGAAGGATATTACAAAGTTGCGAACGTTGTTAGGATTGCCAGAAAAAAAGAGCATCAATGGCAACATACTGTTCGTTCCTACACATAACGGTGAGCGATACGGAGAGCAGATGGTAACAGTTCGTCAACTCGCCGATGAGCTTATCGTAGCCCGCGAGCTTGTGCGCCTTGGTGCTACCGCGTTGCAAGAAAGAAATAAGCAATGACAATCTGGAGCATTGAACCACGCGACCCGCTGATTGTTAGAGATGGCCGACCATTCGGGCCAGACCCCGGGGCACGCGCAGCTACCTTGCCATTTCCCTTTCCTTCTACCGTTGCCGGGGGCTTGCGCGGGCTGGCCGGTCGCACCGCATTGCAATCATTTAACCCGGATTTGAAAAGCGAGGTGTTAGCACGTGTGAGGTTACGCGGGCCGTTGC
>CAZZNL010000288.1:0-2371 GCA_964655625.1 uncultured Pseudomonadales bacterium | reverse complement strand
CACTGATACACGGCGCATTCACGGATCTGCTGCAACAAGTGCAGTGCGGTGACGTGTTGGTATTCAATAATACGCGGGTGATTCCAGCTCGCCTGCTGGGGCATAAACCCAGCGGTGGCAAAGTGGAGGTTTTGGTGGAGCGCGTGCTGGGAGCGCACGAGGTACTGGCACATGTGCGCGCCAGTCGAGCCCCGCAAGCTGGCGACACGCTGCTGTTCGGTGAAGATCAAAACTGTTTGGTCGTGAGCATGCTGGCGCGTGAAGGTAACCTGTTTCGTCTGACTTTCGATACGGCCAGAACGGTGCATGAATGGTTGGAGTTGCTAGGGCATATGCCTCTGCCCCCTTATATTCAGCGTGAAGACGTGGCCAGTGATCGCGAACGCTATCAAACCGTGTACGCCAGTCAGTCGGGTGCTGTGGCGGCACCCACGGCAGGGTTACATTTTGACGAGTTGATGCTTCAGGCATTGCGAGAAAAAGGCGCAGAAATCGTCTTTGTGACATTGCATGTCGGTGCGGGTACTTTTCAGCCGGTGCGCTGCGACGATATCCGCGATCACCAGATGCACAGCGAGTGGCTGGAGGTGTCTGCTGACGTAGTGAGTGCGGTACAGCGCGCCAAACAGCGCTGCCAGCGCGTGATAGCGGTTGGCACGACCAGTGTGCGTTGTTTGGAAACAGCCGCCGCCGATGGTGAATTGAAGCCCTATAGTGGTGAAACACAGATTTTTATTTATCCCGGCTACCATTTCCGCGTAGTTGATGCGCTGGTCACTAACTTTCATTTATCAGAATCGACATTGTTAATGCTGGTATGTGCTTTTGCAGGCTATCAAAACGTGATGCGTGCTTATCGTGAAGCTGTGCATCAACAATATCGTTTTTTTAGTTACGGTGATGCCATGTGGTTGACGCGTAACCCTCACGCTCCTGATGAGATTTTGCCATGACGCGCGCCTGTCGTATGAAGTTTGAATTGTTGGCTGTGGATGGAAAAGCGCGGCGCGGTGTACTGCGTTTTCCGCGCGGTGAGGTGCAAACACCGGCTTTTATGCCGGTGGGCACTTACGGCACGGTGAAGGCCATGAAGCCGCATGATATCGAAGCGATAGGTGCAGATATTTTGCTCGGCAACACGTTTCATTTGATGTTGCGCCCAGGCACGGAAGTGATAGAACGCTTTGGCAGTTTGCACGGCTTTATGCAATGGAAAAAACCGATATTGACGGATTCCGGTGGCTTTCAGGTGTGGAGCCTGGGTAAGTTGCGCAAAATTACTGAAGCGGGTGTGTCTTTTCGCTCACCGGTTGACGGCAGCCCTGTGTTTCTCGGTCCAGAAGAAGCAATCGCGGTGCAGCACAAACTCGGCTCCGATATCGCGATGATTTTTGATGAGTGTACGCCGTATCCCGCTACTGAGGAGCAGGCAAAAAAATCCATGGAACTGTCGCTGCGTTGGGCCAAACGTTCGCGCGAAGCGCATGCAGATAACGATGCAGCGTTGTTCGGTATTGTGCAGGGTGGCATGTACGAGCATTTGCGGCGACAGTCGCTAGACGGTTTGCAGGCGATTGGTTTTGATGGTTATGCCTTGGGTGGCTTGTCTGTCGGCGAGCCGAAAGAAGAGATGCTGCATGTGTTGGACACTGTGGTGCCGCATATGCCTGGTGATAAACCGCGTTATGTCATGGGTGTTGGTACGCCCAATGATTTGGTGGAAGCAGTGCGGCGCGGTGTGGATATGTTTGATTGCGTAATGCCTACGCGCAATGCGCGCAACGCGTATTTATTTGTACCGCAAGGCAAGCTCAAACTGCGCAACGCGCAATACCGTCATGATGAGCGCCCATTGGATGCAACATGTGATTGCTATACCTGCCAGCATTTTTCACGCGCGTATCTCTATCACTTGGATAAATGTGGAGAGATTCTCGGCAGTATGCTCAATACCATTCACAACTTGCGTTTTTATCAGCGCTTGATGGCGGGTCTGCGCGAAGCCATTGCTGCTGGTCAGTTGAACGCGTTTGTTGCGCAGCATTACGCACAACAGGGCTTGCCGGTTCCTGCTCTTTCTGATTAGTTATTGTTTTCCGCTGCAATAATAATTAATCATCGGTGCAAAGGCTTTTTTCTTGAAACCAAAAGTCTCTTGCATGATTTTGCAGTCGTACTCAACTCTGTTTGGATATTCCACTGCAGAAATGTTTAGATTTTGTTCTATGGCGATGGTTTGAGTCTTGCTTCCTAGATAAACAGTGTACTCGCCAGGGGCAAATAGGCGTTTATCTAATAGGGCAGAAACATTGGAGTTGTCATTGTTAACGAATTCAATTGAATTGCGTCATGTTAAAAATTTTTAAATTTT
>CAZZNL010000287.1:0-2371 GCA_964655625.1 uncultured Pseudomonadales bacterium | reverse complement strand
GTCTATGCCAATGCAGCACTGGGCGTATTGCCCAATGATAAAATTGCAGAGATCAGTCATTGGCTGCAAACCGATGCCAAACTCAACCCTCAAGTGAGTTGGCGTTTCCGGGGCGCAAAAGAAAACGAAGAAAAGTCTGTGCAATTTCTCGGCATCGCGTTTCTGTTAGCCATGCTACTGATGTTGGCCATGATGGTGGCGCAGTTCAACAGCTTCTATCAAACATTCCTCGTGCTCTCATCCGTTGTTATGTCGACCGCTGGCGTACTGCTCGGCCATATGATTTTCCGTCAACCGTTCAGCATTATTCTCGGCGGGGTTGGCATCGTGGCATTGGCCGGCGTCATTGTGCACAACAACATCATTTTGCTAGACACCTACAATCACTTGCGTCGCAATCACCCGGAACTGTCATTGATTGAGATGGCCGTGCGCACCGGTGCGCAGCGTTTGCGCCCAGTATGTCTCACGGTCATCACCGCCGGTTTAGGTTTGGTGCCGCTGGCACTGGGGATCAGCATTGATCTGGTCGGGCGCGATATCACCACACGCGGCATGGTAGCCAACTACTGGAAACCGCTGGCCGCTTCCCTGGTTTACGGACTCACATTCGCCACCGTGCTGACTCTGGTCATCACACCACTGCTGATGATTATTCCAGAGCGCATAAAACAATGGCGACAAGCGAGAAAAGCATCATGAATCATCAAACAGAAATTGAAGCTGCAGCATTCAGAAAATTGTTGTCGCACTTGGACAGCCGCAAGGATGTGCAAAATATCGACTTAATGAACTTGGCAGGATTTTGTCGCAATTGCCTCGCCAAATGGTATAGCGCCGCCGCAACGGAATACGGTGAATCGGTAGATTATGAAGCTGCACGGGAAATCATTTACGGCATGCCCTACAGCACATGGAAAGAACAGTATCAAATAGAAGCATCAGCAGAACAGCTGGCAACTTTCAAGCGCAGCAGCGCTTCAACACCTGATAGCGCGAGCTGAACTTACGGTATCGACAGCCACAGCCAAGGCTGCCAACACCAATAAGGTGACAGAGACCCAGATACGCGAGAAGCTCGCCTCCGCTATCCCTGTCAATGCAAACACCAAGATAGCAATAAAAATTCCCGCTGCCATGCCACGCTGGCGCGGATAATTTTCTGAACGCAACCACGCCCGCCACGCAGTGTGCGCCGATGCATAAAGCAACAATAACAGCGCGAACAAACCGCCAACGCCGCGTTCCGCCAACTGCTCCAAATACAAATTGTGCGCCCACAGCATCGGTCTTCTGTCCGATACTGCATCCACTACATATCCGGCTTTATTGAGAAACAAAAAATAGACATCGCCGAACAAACCCGGGCCCTGCCCTATCCATGGCCGATCGAGAAACATTGCCCACGCGGTGTGCCACACATAGGTGCGCGGAAACAAAAAGATTTTTTGCAACAAACGCCAGCCAAAATAGCCATCCACCAAAACCGTCAAGCCCAATAACACCAAAGCCAACGGCACAGTGCGGCGCGGCCACATCATGGCAAACCAGGCAATGACGCCGACCAACAGCAATAAAACAGCTTGGCGACTTTGCAAATTCTCACTCAGCAACAGCACCAACATCACAATGCCCATTACCGGAATACGCAACCACCAGCCCCCTATCCATGCGCTCCCCAACAGCAATGGCATTACCACCACCAGCGCTAAAACATCATTAGGAACCACGAACACCAAATTGTTCAATGCTTTGACTGTTGCTAGTGGATTTGCCACAACAACCTGCATCGAAGAAAACATCAGCAAGACCGTCACGCCCACCAACCCCAGCGGCACAGCAAACATCACACCTTGCAAACGCAACGAAGAATTAACCACATCAACCAAACACACATAAAGTATCAGCCCCGCCATCAAGGGCAGTTGCACACTAATACTCTGTGCTCGGTCTTTTGAAAAAGTGGTGGCCAACAGCGCAAAAAAAATAAAGCACAACAAGGCGTAGTGACGCTGCCAAACCGCTTGCACAAAAAGAAGCGTCTGCTTGGTGATGCCTGCCATTAATGATGGCTACCCCAACGCGGCAACAGCGTATGCGCAATATCCAACTGATCAAGAATGCGCGCGACCACAAAATCAACCAGATCGTCAATTGACTGAGGATTCTGATAGAACCCAGGACTGGCGGGCATAATGGTTGCCCCCAACTGTGCCAACTTCAACTGATTTTCCAGATGCAATGCCGAAGCAGGCATTTCTCGCGGCACAAAAATCAAAGGGCGCTTCTCTTTGATCGCCACATCCGCTGCCCGTTGGATCAAATTAGCGCTGATGCCTGAGGCTATTGCGGCGATCGTGCCGCCAGAGGC
>CAZZNL010000286.1:0-2408 GCA_964655625.1 uncultured Pseudomonadales bacterium | reverse complement strand
TGGCAAAGGAGCGATCAAAGTTTTTCGGCGCATGATGGTGGTGATGGCCGTTGCAGCTGTGGTGATCGTGGTTGTGGTTGTGAGAATGGCTGTGAGAGTGGCTCATTAAATAAAACCTGTGCGAACTTACAAAATATCCAGCAGCCTATCCAGCTCGCTGAGTTCATCGGTGGCAGAGCAGAGAAACACTTCTTCACAGCCGGTCGCAGCAATTTCGGCGAGCGTGTCTTTGATGGCGAACTTGTCGAAATTTTTCATGCTGTTGGCAACGGGGCGGGCGATATTGTCGCCCAAAATTTTCAAATAATCGTACACATAGCTTTTCATTTTTTCTTCGGCGTTATCCGCTAGGCAATACCAAAAACCGCCCACTTTTTGTGGTGCCGTTGTGCGACCAGCGTTCTGCCATGCTTTTTCTGCCATGCCAAAAAATCCTGCCGTTTCCGCAGCCGAGCCGCCCATCGAAAACGAGTACACACCATCTGCCCACTGGGCGGCGCGCGCCATGGCTTTGGGCCCCATCACTCCGGCCAGTATCGGCGGGCCACCTGCTTGCACCGGCGCAGGGCCAACGGGGTCTGCACCGGCAAATGGTGCGTTGCCCGCCCAAATACTTTTCATGATGGCCACGTGTTCGTCTTGCCGTGCATGACGCTGACTAAAATCCGCGCCGACGGCGCGGTAATCCACCTCGCGACCACCCACACCCACCGTCACCGTCACCCGGCCATTGGAGAGCAAATCCAGCGTGGCAATTTCTTTCGCTGCCCACACGGGTGAATGCATCGGCAGCACATACAGCGAAGGCACAATGCGCACGCGCTCCGTTACCGCAGCGGCAAACGCGAGCGTATTGCGCATTTCCAGCGTGTAACCCGTGATGCGCTCACCGCAAGACAAACTGTGGAACGGCCCCTGCTCGATGCGCGCACACCAATCCAGAATGGTTTGGCGGGTGATACTGGTTTTCATGTAGGGCAGGCAGATGCTGATTTTCATGGCTGGTTCCCGTTGGAGGCATCCGTTCATGCTAGCGGAAAAATATGACAGTGTTTAAAAGGCAGAGCCAGCAAGCGCAGGGACTGGAACATGTAGATTCTCAAGATTTTCTGCCTGTTTTTTCTTGAGCTACTCCCTGAGCGTATACCCCAGTGCCTGCCACCGTGCCGTACAAGCAGATCAACATCGCGATGGGTGTCGTCGGTACCTCTCGGTGCGTTTGATCGCCTGATCCGGCAGTGACGCCAGTCTGGCACACGCTTTGCAACAAACCCCATAACCAGTCTGTGACTAATTGTGGTTCCTGTGCTGAAAATTCTGCTATTCAATGACGGCTCGCCGAGTGCCGCATTGCTGCGCGAGGCTGTGTTGGCGGCTGACTGCACCATTGTGGGCGAGGAGCGCAATCTTCTGCATCTGCCACGCACCATCGAAGTGCTGCAGCCGGATGCGGTGTTGATGGATGTGGAATCGCCAGGCCGTGATGTGCTGGAACAGGTGGTAGTTAGTACCCGTCACCAACCGCGTCCTATTGTGATGTTCACGTCTGATCACAGCGATAGCAGCATTGAAGCCGCCTTGCAGGCCGGCGTGTCCGCCTATGTGGAGGAGAGTGTGGATGCTGCACGCTTGCGCTCGATATTGCAGGTAGCGATGACGCGCTTTCGTATGGATCAGATACTGCGCGAAAAACTCGATGCCGCTGAAACTCGGTTGGCAGAAAGGAAACTCGTTGATCGCGCCAAAGCGTTGCTAATGGAACGGCACCACTTGCCCGAGAATGATGCATACAGCCTGCTGCGACGCACTGCGATGCAGCGCAACTTGTCGATGGCACGATTGGCGCAAGAGATAATGCAAACACTTTTACGTGGATAAACAGTTAGTTGCACAAGTTGGCACGGGAACTGCTAAGCAATATACGTACAGGTCAGCGTATCGTGGCGACAGCCAACCCAACGGCGGGTTGATACGTTAACCACCCAGAGGTAACACACGGACAAAGGCGTCCCGGGGCAACCCGGCGACGCCATTTTTTTTGCCAAACAACAGAGGTGCAGCAATGGAAAAAGAAACTGGAACCAACAGCGTGAATCTTCCACGGCGCGGTTTTCTGAAAAGTGTCGCGATAACAGCCGCTGGTGCCGGCGCAATGAGTGTGTTGGGTGGCATGCCCTGCATCAGCTCGCAAGCCTGGGCAGCTGGCAGCGACAAACCTGAACTCACCGAACTGAAAGTCGGTTTCATTCCATTGACGGATTGCGCCAGTGTGGTGGTCGCCTCGCAAATGGGTTTCGACAAGAAATACGGCATCACCATCACACCGAGTAAGGAAGCGTCGTGGGCTGCCGTGCGCGACAAGCTCACCAATGGCGAATTGCATGCCGCACATGTGCTGTATGGCCTGG
>CAZZNL010000285.1:427-2438 GCA_964655625.1 uncultured Pseudomonadales bacterium | reverse complement strand
ACCGTATGGCAAATGCACGGCACCCAGAACCATGTGGCAGTGGTCGACGAACGCTATCGTCTAATCCGCTATGCTGACGGCAGCAAAGAATTGTATGACCACGACCGCGACCCGCATGAGTGGCATAATCTGGCAGGACAGGACGCGTACCAAACTATCGAAAAATCGTTAGCGGCAGCCATTGATGACTACATTCGCAACACATCGCAACCGGTATAAGTTGGGTTTGTTGGCACTCTTGGTGCCGTTGACGTTATGGCTATTGGTCACTGGGCTATCGGTCGCTGGACTATTTGCCGCCGGTCCGGCACACGCACTGAACCAGAACAATGCCAAATTCGTTATCCCACAACCCCCTGTACTGACAGTTAGCCAAACCGCCAATCCTCAACTCGATCTTGCGCAATACACCAGCGTCTACAATCCAGGCCATCAAAAACTCACCATTGCCAACGTCACCGAGCTACACAACACTCACTGGAAAAAAATCGCTGACATTTCTCCATTGGCACTACTGGAACCGCGCCATTCCATTTGGTATCGCATCACGTTATTCAATGACAGTCGCGAAGAAAAAACTGTAGTGTTGCGAGACCGCAGCGTTGTTATTGACACCCTCTCTGCCTATTTGTGCCAACAACCGGACAATGCCAGCCTCTGCCGTGCCACTGAAGCCTGGGCACATCACCGCAACGCCACGCGATTCCTGTTAGCACCACAACAAACCACCACGCTCTACATCAACACCTACGGATTTCATTCCGCCTTTTTTACACTGTCATTACTGCCGCCGACAACGTATGCCGTGCAGCAGCATCAAGACAAACTGTTTATTTCAATACTGGACGGCATGTTGCTAGGCATGACGCTGTACATGCTGACGCTAGGCATCAAAACACGGCAGCGCTATCACTACGCCTTCTATTTGTACGGCACCGCCATGCTGTTTCAATTTTTCATACAGCAAAGTTTTTGGTACTCCATCATTGGCACCATGCCGGGTCATTGGCTGAGCAAAATGGTTATCGCTGCCCCTCTGCTAACCAACGCCTGCCAGGCTTTTTTCATTCAGGCTTATGCCGATGTGCAAAAAAAACACAAAAATCTACATGCCTACCTCAACTTTCTCATCGCTTTCAACCTGGTTATGGCAGCCGCTTTTTTACTCAATGCACCGACCATAATTTTGCTACCCGTTTTTATTCTAGCGTGCGCCTGCACAACACCCATACTGATCTATCTCTGCGTTGTGGTTCGCCACCAACCACACGTCAATATGCCGCTACTGGCACTGGGTATCTTTCTGCCTATCTTGTCCGGCAATCTATTTTTAATGGAGCTACTCGGTGAAATCAGACCGCTGTATCGCCACCTGGAAATCATGGAATCAATCGATATTGTCCAGATGACTGTGTTTGCTGCCGCACTGTTGAGCAGCATTCGCCAATTGCAAACAGAACATGAAGAGCAAACTATCGCCGCCTCAGAAGCAGATATTGTCAGCCGAGCGCACAACCGCTTACTGGCTCACCTCAATCATGAATTGCGCACACCACTAAATTGCATACTCGGGGCCGCAGAAATTCTGGTGCAAAAATCGCCCCCCAAAGATCGCTACATCTTTAGCATGATCCACCACACCGCCCTGCCACTCAAACATTTGATCGATGACATGATCAATGTCAACAGCATCACCGACAACCAAAATGTTCTGCAGGAAGTGCGTTTTGATCTGCACAGTCTTCTACAAGAGTGCATGGATGTATTTCTACCCACAGCGCACAACAAGCAGATACGCCTGTTTTTCCATATAGACCATGAAGTCACCACCGACATCACTACCGACGCCAACCGACTGCGCCAGATCTTACTCAACCTGATTGGCAATGCCTGTAAATTCACGCATCACGGCGATGTCGGCGTTCATGTGCGCCAGGAATCTTCTGTCAATAATCATGAACACATTTACTACTTTGAGGTCATCGACAGCGGCCAGGGTATCAGTCAAGCT
>CAZZNL010000285.1:0-417 GCA_964655625.1 uncultured Pseudomonadales bacterium | reverse complement strand
ATGAGCAACGGCTTTTTGGCATTTTTGAAACCGGTGGCACAACCAGTGAAAACCCCAAAGGCGCAGGCTTGGGCCTCAGTATTGTGCGCGACCTCAGCAAAATGCTGGGCGGCCATTGCGGCTACCAGAAAAATGCCACTGTGGGCAGCACATTCTGGTTCAGTATCAAAGCGATCGCTCATCAAAAAATTGCCAGAACGACACACAAAGCGCTGGAAAACCTGACCATCTTGCTCGCCGATGAAAGTCGCGCCCTGTGTGAACACCTTGCCAAACAAGTTGCCGGTAGCACCACGGTAATTGCCGCACACACCGCACAGCAACTTGATGCCTTTCTCGACACCATAGAAACCGACGATGCAGCCAAACTCCCTGCTCTCGCGTTATTGCACAACCATTTAGCAACAGATGAAATCG
>CAZZNL010000284.1:2095-2463 GCA_964655625.1 uncultured Pseudomonadales bacterium | reverse complement strand
CAGTTATCGCTCCTCACCGCCCACTGAGGGCTTACCTACGGAAGACTTACCCACTAAAGATTTACCCGCAGAAGGTGTTTCACCGCCATGACAACAATACAGCGTCGCGGGCAGTTCATCACTATTGAAGGGGGTGAGGGTGTTGGTAAGTCGACCAACATCGCTTGTATCGAGAGTTTCTTGCAACAGCAAGCCATTGCGTATATCAAAACACGCGAACCTGGCGGTACACCTTTGGCGGAAGAATTACGCCAACTGTTGCTGTCACCACGCGAAGAAACGGTTTCAGAAAAAACAGAACTGCTGTTGATGTTTGCCGCCAGGGCGCAGCATTTACAGCAAGTAATTCTTCCAGCACTGCAACAAGG
>CAZZNL010000284.1:537-2085 GCA_964655625.1 uncultured Pseudomonadales bacterium | reverse complement strand
GTGTGTGATCGCTTTACCGATGCCACTTACGCTTATCAAGGCGGCGGACGAGGATTATCCATTGAAATGATCGCCGCACTGGAAGCGCTGGTGCAAGAGGGTCTGCAACCGGATTTAACTTTACTGCTAGATGTCGATGTCAGCACTGGCTTGTCGCGGTTACAGAATCGCGACACCATTGATCGTTTCGAGCGTGAAGAGCAGCATTTTTTTGAATCAGTGCGAGCCATGTACCGGCAGCGCGCCCAGCAATTTCCAGAACGATTTCGCATTATTGATGCTGGCCACGTTGCGCGCTTTTATTCACAGGGTAAGTGGTGCATGAGCAATAACAACGTGGTGATGGCGCCATTGCCTTGGCAAATAGCGCAGTGGCAGGGATTGGTTGAACGTTTGGAGAGTCAACATCTGCCTCATGCATTACTGCTACACGGCACTGCAGGTATCGGCAAAGGCAAGCTGGCGCGACTGTTGGCGCTATCACTGTTGTGTGAAACGCCGCAGCAATTTTTGCCTTGCGGTCAGTGTAAAGCCTGCCAATTATTTGCTGCTGGATCACACCCTGATTTTTTTCTGGCGGATGCTGCTTATGGCATACGCACGGACGAGGATGAAGACAGCGGAAAAAGCCGAAAAACCAAAAAAACGGTGACGCCAGGCAAGCAAATTAAAATTGATTGCATACGCGATCTTATTTATTTCGGCAGTCATGCTGCGCATCAGGGCGGTAGGCGTGTGGCGATTATTGAGCCGGCGGAATGGCTCAATCACAACGCGGCAAATGCGCTGTTGAAAACTTTGGAAGAGCCGGGAGAGGGCTTATACATTATTTTGGTATCCCATCAGCCTTCTCGTTTATTGCCGACTTTGCGCAGCCGCTGTCAGGCTTTGTTGTGCCAAACACCATCGTCGGAACAATCGCTGGCTTGGCTGTGTCAGCACATTAGCAAAGAGCGCGCAGAGGCTGCATTGGCGTTAATGCATCAAGCGCCACTGCGAGCATTGGAGGCTGTCCAAGAAGAGCATGATTTGCTGTATCAACAAGTCATGGCAACACTGGATGCTTGCCAGCGACACGAAACCAGCTATCTTTCAGCAGCAGAGCTATTGGCAAAGCATGATGCGGTGATGATTTTAGAGTGGTGGTTTACCTTGGTGCATCGCCACGTTTGTCGTGAGCCGAGTGCTGGTTACGTCATCTTTAGTGATAAATTGCTGGAAGCGCGACGCAAGGCCAGTAGCACAGCAAATCCCAATACGCGATTTTTGTTTGAAGCACTGCTGATTGATTGGATTGGCTTAAGAAAATAACTTGTATGAATCAACAGAAAATTGGTGGGAGTGTGGCATGAAAAGACCCGTCTGGTTGTTTAGTATGGATAGCGAGCGTTTTTCAGCGGCACCGATGACAACCGGCGGGCTGAAAGCCTGTTTCCAGAAATACGGACAGACTGCGGGCAGCACAGATGTGGAGCTGGTGCATTTTCTGGTGCGTGAAAATATTGATCCGTGGTTGGGAATTTCCAATGTCAATCATGTTAAGTTCTG
>CAZZNL010000284.1:0-527 GCA_964655625.1 uncultured Pseudomonadales bacterium | reverse complement strand
TTCGGCCAGCGCGCGCGGGCCATCGTCGATGAGGCACGCGCTGCAGTGGCGCAAGGTTTGCAGCCTGTCGCAGGCTTCAGTATTTATACGTGGAACGCGGCTGAATTCATTGATTTGATTAAACGCATTCGTCAAAGCTGCCCGGAGTTGTGGATTATTGTCGGCGGTCCGCATGTGCAACAAGTTGAAGACTACTTGTTGGTTGATCCTATTGACGCTGTTGTTGTGGGTGAAGGGGAGTTTACCTTCGTCGAATGGCTGGACAAGGCACACCTGGAAAAATGGCACAACATTCAGGGTTTGGCATTTGTTGAGGATGGCGCGATTATCAAAACACCAGCGCGGCCACGCACACTGGATCTTTCAGTATTTCCTTCAGCGCTGGATGTCATTCCGCTTACCGACGGTGAGGGTAAGCCTCTCTATGAATCTGTAGCCTATGAAACCAGTCGCGGCTGCCCCTTCAAATGTTCATTTTGTGAATGGGGCACAGGCATGCTGGGAACAAAAATCTATCAGTTCCCACT